>JAFGBG010000079.1 GCA_016933295.1 Sedimentisphaerales bacterium
CAATACCGACCTTCGCGAAATAGACGCCGGCAGAATGGACCCGTCAGGCAGGGGCCTGACCCAGGCCGGCAAGATTTGCGGTATGATTAGTGTAATATTAGCAATTGTCGGATTTGCATTATGGCTGCTCTTCATGATCATAGGCGTTATAGCTGGGGCTTCTTCAGGCTACTAAGCAACGTGAATTCATCGAGATGAAACTTGAGATGGTCCATGTTACCCGGCGTCCGCCCTGGCCGCTTTGGGCTGTGTTGGTGGTGTTTGTCTGGCTGGGGCTGGGCGCTACGGTAATATGTTTGAGCTATCACTTCGACCATCCAGTGCGGCTTTGCCTTATCAAGCGTTTGACCGGTTTTGCCTGTCCGACGTGCGGTTTCACACGGGGAACTTTAGCCTTTTTACACGGGCATATTATTCGGGCATGGTTGTATAATCCCTTGTTGTTCTCTGCATTCGGATTATTTTTCGCCTTAACCGCTATTCGGGTATTATTCGCCCGCGGCGTAAAAATCATACTTTCAAAACAGGAAAAAACACTCGCTTGGATACTGGTTATTCTCCTGTTTTTCATCAACTGGGCCTATGTGATTATATACGTTGACGCTCCCGGAAAGGGTGACCAAATAAGACCTTACCTGCGTCTGCCGGGTTATCTGGGCGGCCAGGCCGTTCAGCAAACGGAACCTGATTCCGAATGGGCTCATTTTTTGCAATTTGTTCCACACCATTAACGTGCGGCAGATCTTGAATTTTTCTCGTTCGATATATTGTCATATATTCCGGAACGTGGTATAGTCTCAGGCAAAAGGAAGCGATTTTTTATATAAATTTAAGGAGAAAGGAAATGCAGGAAAGAGTTAAATTATCGACAGGATTCTTTTTAGGTTCATTTATAGGCGGTTTTACTTTATTCATTTTACTCTACATCCTGGGATTCGTGGCGATAGCGGCTACCGAAGAGCCGCTTCCGGGCGTATTGTTTTTTCTGGTGGCAATATTAGCTCTTATCTATGCAGTTGTGATTGGGGCTGTATTCGTCTATAAGATGTGGAAAGCGATCCAGGATGGTTACGCGCGCACCACTCCGGGGAAAGCATGCGGTTTTCTTTTTATTCCGTTTTTCAATTTATACTGGATTTTCCAGGCGTATTGGGGATTCGCGGAGGATTATAACGCTTATATCGAACGTCACTCGGTCTCCACCAGTAAGCTGCCGTCGGGTCTGTTCTTAACCTACGCCATTCTTCACGTGGCATCGGCGGTGCCGTATATAGGGATACTGCCGGGTATCGGTGCTTTTGTTATCTACATCATACTGGTAGTTCAAATTTGTAAAGCAGTGAATGCTTTGCCGGAATTAGCCCCGTCCGAGCAGCCCCCGGTTTTTTCGGCGGGCCAGATGTAAGCTCATGCCGGCAATAGTCGGCAGTAAAACATCCGGCTATATTTCATGTACTGGGATAATAAAAACGCCGTTCAGCGTAATTTATCAGGTCGTAAAAAACTACTGCTTGGTTTCGGATATTGCTTTTTGCATGATATCGCCAAGGCCGAGTTTTTTCGCTGAGTTTTTCAAATAATTCATATCCAGCGATTTGGCCTGAACAGTTAAAACACCCAATACATCCGACCACTGCCTGTCCGAAACGCAGCCGGACGATTGATACCATTGCAGTTTTAACAGGATGATATCCTCGGCCGAAACAATCTCGAACAAATAGTTAATCGATTCAGCGAGTTTGACTTTTTTCCTGCGGTTAAATATCAGCCTGTGAAATTCGTCGCTTTTTTGAATAAAAATATCGATCTTGAATGCATATTCCAGGTGAATGATATTAAAAGAATCCCGATTCGAGACGGCGCGATACATTGCCTCTTTGCTGATGTAGAAATTTTCTTTTAGTGCATCGTAAAGCTCTTCGGTCTTATCATTAAAAGGAGCTACGGTTATATCGACATCCTGGGTGAATCGAACTTTGCCATAGAGAGAGCTGGCAACCGAGCCGCCAATCGCATAATCAATCTTCAAATCATCGAGGACGTCGGTTAATTGCTTCAGGACCAGATATTCCTCCGGCTCATTCATTATCTTTTCCTTGATAAACCTTTCGGTAAAGCTCGTCGCCGAGATGACGCCTTGCCCATAAATGCCAGATTTGTTCCTCGGATGCTTCAGGATGATTCATGCGGATACCGGCCATAGCAAGCATTTTACCCATGCGATAAGCACTGAATATTCGTTGCGCCTTTTGTGCCGCCGTCATATTCCGGTACAGCCGGCACAGGACTTGTTCGGCTTCGGCAGATGTATCGTTTATGGCCATAATAACACTGCTGATGAATGACAGCCTCTCGAAAAAATCGAATATCTGAATCCGGCTTTATAAAGCTCAAGTTACGTTAACGAACGAAAATTTATCATAACGGTTGTGCTATAGCTTGTAAAGGATGAGAAAAAAGTGAAAAACGAAAACAGTTGAAAAGCGGACGGCAGTGGTGTATATTCGACCGGAATTGTTAATTCAAATGAAAAACGAATGAGGATTAGAAAAATGACTGAAATGTTCGATATTAAAGACAAAGTTATCGCGATAACCGGCGGCGGCGGTGTCCTTTGCGGCACAATGGCGATAGAATTGGCCAAAGCGGGGGCGAAAATCGCCGTTCTGGATTTGGCCGAAGCGGCGGCGGCAAAAATCGCCGACGAAATAAATTCCAACGGCGGCAGGGCTGTCGCCGTCAAATGCAACGTGCTGGACAAAAAGAGCCTGGAGGCGGCCAAAAAGGAGATTAATTCCGAACTCGGCAAAATCGACATATTGATAAACGGGGCCGGCGGAAATAAAAAAGAGGCCACGACCTCGCCTGACCTTTCGTTTTTCGATTTACCCGCCGAGGCGATACGTTTCGTGTTCGATTTGAACTTCATAGGCACACTGCTGCCGACGCAGGTCTTCGGAAAAGAAATGGCCGAAAGCGGCTCCGGCATAATTCTAAACGTCTCCAGTATGAACGCCTTTAGGCCTTTGACGAAAATCGCCGCTTATTCTGCGGCAAAAGCCGCTATAAGCAATTTCACGCAGTGGCTGGCCGTTCACGTCTGCCAGAACTATTCCAAAGATATCCGCGTCAATGCGATTGCTCCGGGATTTTTCCTGACCGAACAGAACCGCTTCCTCTTGACCGAAGAAAAAACCGGTGAGCTTACTCCGCGCGGCAAAACAATCATCGACCATACCCCTATCGGAAGATTCGGCAAGCCGGAGGAACTTATAGGAACGGTCATCTGGCTGCTCAGTGACGCGGCGAAATTTGTCACCGGTATTGTTGTCCCCGTTGATGGCGGATTCTCTGCCTTCAGCGGAGTTTGATTCGTGATACAAAAAAAGAAATCTTTTTACGCAATACGCACTACGACATACGCAATACGAAACAATGGTTATAGAAAAACAAAATAAAAAAGGCAATATTACTAAAGAGCAGGCCCGCGAAGTAATCGCCGAGTTCTTTGCGAAGAACGATTATAGCGGCAAAAAAATCCTTTTGATTATCCCGGACAACACCCGCTCCGGGCCTATCGGCGATATATTTCAGATAATTTTCGATTGTCTGGATAAAAAAGTCAAGGCTCTCGATTGCCTCGTCGCGCTGGGCACGCACCAGCCGATGAGCGAAAAGCAGATTTGTACGCGGCTCGGTATATCCGCCGAACAGCACGCCGGCAAATACGCCTCGGTGAAATTTTTCAATCACGAATGGGAAAAGGCCGAGACGTTTACATCGATAGGGACAATTTCCGCCGACGATATCGAGCAAATCAGCGGCGGATTGTTCCGCGAAGAAGTTGACACACGGATTAACAAGCTGATTTACGACTACGATGAATTTTTTATCGTAGGTCCGGTTTTCCCCCATGAGGTTGTCGGCTTTTCAGGCGGGCATAAATACATCTTCCCCGGCATCGCCGGCGACGAGATTATTCACTTCTTTCACTGGCTCGGCGCTGTTATAACGAATCCGCTGATTAACGGCTTCAAATGGACGCCGACAAGAAAAGTGGTCGAAAAGGCGGCGTCAATGATTACCGTCCCGCATAAACTTTTCGCCGTAGTGGCTCTGGAAAACGAACTGAAAGGAATCTTCGTCGGCGACGTCCTCGAAGCATGGGAAAAGGCCGCCGATTTGTCCGAGCAGGTGCATATCACGTATAAGGATAAATCCTACAATACGATTCTCGGAATCGCACCTGAGATGTACGACGATATCTGGACCGCCGGAAAGGTGATGTACAAGCTCGAGCCGATACTCGCCGACGGCGGGACTTTGATTATCTACGCTCCGCATATAACGGAGATTTCCTACACGCACGGCAAATGGCTGGATAAAATCGGCTATCATACGCGCGATTATTTTCTCAAACGTATGGAGCAATTCGCCGACGTGCCCAGGGGAATCCTCGCCCATTCGACGCACGTCAAAGGTATCGGTACTTTTATTAACGGCAAAGAAAATCCCCGCGCAAACGTAGTGCTTGCAACCAGTATCGACGAGCAAAGATGCGAAAAAGTAAACCTTGGCTATATGAATCCGAATGATATTGATATTGCCGATTATGAAAACAGAGAGGACGAAGGAATTCTCGTCGTCCATCACGCGGGCGAAGTCCTGCACAGGCTCTCCGGCGGATATATACCGACAATTCCTGATAAATAATAAAAAGTTATTAAGCGGATATAGTGGCACTCGAGCTTAACAAAAAAGAAATCGATATAAAAGCCGCGGCGAAAAAGGCGATAAAGGACGATAAGCTTTTAGCCGAGCTGCTTGAGAACCTCTGGTCGAAGAACGAAAATATCAGGTACAACAGTCACAAGATTCTTTTTTTTATCACCGAAGAGAATCCGCAAAAACTTTATCCGAAATGGGATTATCTTGTCGAATTTTTGGATAGTGACAATACCTACCACAAGCTAAGCGCCGTCCATCTTCTGGCAAATCTGACCAAAGTCGATAAAAAGAATAAATTCGATAAAATCTTCAAGAAGTTCTACGGTCTGCTTGAGGATAAAAGCTTTATCACGGCGGCTTACGTATGCGGCGCTTCGGGGAAAATCGCAAAGGCAAAGCCGAAGCTGCAAACCAAAATCACCAACAGACTCCTGAGTATAGATAAAACACACCATCAGCAGGAACGAAAAGACTTGATCAAGGCATATATCTTCGAGGCCTTCGAGCAATATTTCGACCAGGCGAAAAACAAAAAGAAAATCATCGAATTCGTCAGGCGGCAGATGGATTGCCAAAGCCCCAAAACAAAAAAAGCGGCAAAAGAATTCCTGAAAAGAATCGGTTCGAATTCCTGATTTAATCTTTCTCTTTGTCATACCCGCGAAAGCGGGTATCCAAAAAATGTACATCAACAGTGGATTCCTGCTTTCGCAGGAATGACAGATGGTCTTATCTTATTATATATTCGGTAGTTATAAAGGGTATATCTCAAAGTTTAGCTAGATTTACTGTTGACATATAGTATCATTAATGATACTATATGATTATGGAAACAATAAAACATTATATATATCGGGTGACGTGGTCCGAAGATGACAATGAGTTTGTCGGACTATGTGCCGAATTTCCAAGCTTAAGTTTTCTGGCCTCGACTCAGCAAAAGGCATTAAGTGGAATTCTTAAGGTCGTCGCCGAGGTAGTCAAGGACATGGCAGATAATAAAGAATCTATACCTGAACCGCTTAACTCAAGACATTATAGCGGCAAGTTCATGGTTCGAGTTCCCCCGGAGGTACATCGCCAGCTTGCACTCGAAGCTGCCGAAGAACATATCAGCCTTAATCGATTGATAAGTTCAAAACTATCTTGAATATATTTGAAATTGCCAAAGCCCCAAAACAAAAAAAGCGGCAAAAGAACTCCTGAAACAAATCGATGCGAATTGACCGGCAAATACTTAAAGGAAAAATGTACCGGACATCTTATCCTCCCTCTTTTGCAGGTTTACGGTTGCTTATCGAAAAATCTTGCTATTGGTTTAGATAGAAACACAAGACAAGTCCCAAGAAGTGTTCTTACCATAGATGACGATATTTCTTCCAGTTCCTGATAGTGAATTATCGACGATGTAATATTTCTATACATTACGTGAGCAATGACCGAACGAATGAGAATTGGTATAGCGTATATGATTGTTCCAAAACCGATTAATATCAGGCCGATCCGCAATATTGTATAGCGATCGAATCCAACTAAATTTGTATTGTCCTCCGGTAGCCTTAAAATATCCGTGACTTTTTCAGTTTTAAAGATCAAGATGAGAGCTAAAAACAGACTAAAAGTGTGCAAGACAGAAGAAACTAAAAACACCGACCAAACATATTCTTCTTCGTGAAAAAAACTTAAGAAAACAATGTAAAACGAATATGCCAGGTAAGACACAGGGCGAATAAGCATAAAAATGCCGAGCAATTTGGCAAGTGGAATAAATAGCTTTCTCATGATTAAGCTTCCTAATAAGATTTAGATTCTCCGACATTTTTTTGAAGTTTTCGTTGCTTTTTCAATGGGTGTACAAACTCGCTAAATCTTCTATGTTGTAATTGTATGAATTTATCGGATTGAATCAAGATATTTGTTTTGTCTTCAAGGTGAAACTTGACAAACTCACCACAGGCGTATTCAGCATGCTTACCACGGGCAGATATGGGCCTGGCCATTATGCGACATTAAAGACGAATCCGATTATCTGTAAAATCGCGGTTTTTCCTTCATTGAAAAATTACTCTTCCGCCTTGTTTGGGACTGTGTCGGCTATCCATTCGGAAAGATTTGAAATACCGTCGCCGTCGAGGTCTCCTTCCGCATCCGTGGCATCGTTCGGATCAAGACCATAGAGCAGCTCCCACCAGTCCGGCATGCCATCAGCATCGCTATCTGCAACTGGGCTTACAAACTCGTAAGCACCTATATCACAGGTGACGATTCCGTCTCCATCGCCGTCCAGCTTCCTCGGCGTACCCTCAATATCTTCACTCATGGGTACATCATTAGTGCCGACGTCAACGCAGAGACCTCCTTCGAGAAATCGATAGTCCTTAATGATGTAAGAATTGCCGCCTTCCGCGACTTCGTCGACTTTTCCCCATACACTGATCTCCGTGGATGAGTTCGAAATAATTAAGAACGGCGTGTCTCCCGTCCATAAGAAACATCCCTTAAGAGTATTCGGTTCGTAAACTGCATTCGCGTCGGAAACAAGTGACCGACAGAAAGTTGGTTCATAAGATATCTGGCTGATTGTTCCGTTGCCGCAATGGCCGACGAAGTCCGGGTTGACGGAGATATTTCCATCCGCTCCATTTTTATCTCCGTCCTCAATATTACAGTACCTGATTGTCTGATTATCAATTTTTGCGCCTTGTGAGAACGTCATATTCAGGTCGTCACCGTTACCCCAGAGAAGATCGTTAATCATAGTCACCGAATCCGCCCATGCAGCTTCGATCTTATAGGCACCCTCATTTTCAACGAAGGTGTTATTTGTGGATTCGAGGGGCAATCCTCCCCAAAACATTTCATTTATACGTACAATGCCGTTTCCCACGAAAAGATTATTCCTTAGTTCCAGAGGATCAAGTTTTAGGTTACAGCACTCTCCCCAGCCTGATTTGTTGGCTGTGAAGACACAGTGTGAAATACTGAGAGATTGTTGCCAGTAAGAGCCCGTATAAATAGCCGCTCCGCGAAATCCGCTGTAGTGTTGAACGAAGACACAATTTCTAACAATCGTCTTACCGCTGGATTGTGAGTTGATAAACAATCCACTACCTTCGTAGGCTGTCTTATCGGGATTATTGCGCCCAATAACGCATCGGGATAATTCTGCATTTAGTTCAAGATATATTCCTCGACCTTTATTTTCGGCAAAGATGCAATCGTTCGCTGCAAGGAAACCGCCGCAGTGAAAACTTGAATCCAAACCTATTCCTTCATTACCGATTATACGATCTCCATTGAGAGATACCTGTGGAGCCTTATCCAGATATAGGCCTTGGCCTCTATTATAGTAAAGGTATCGGATCGGTGGAATGGTATTCATAATGAGGTTATTGCTGAGCACTGCAGTACACCCCGACAGATGGATAGATGAGCCGGCGTTCTCCACGATGATATTATCGCGTATTTCCGCGTTGCCATCAATGACCGAGATCGCCGAACCGCCTTCTGTCGCTGTATTTCCGATGATTTTGCAGCCTATCACTTGTGCCGTGACCGCGCCGATGAATACGCCACCGCCATAATCTCTTTCACCACCGGTTATGGTTACGCCGTCTATCGTAGAACCTTCCGCTAAAACCACGACGGAGCCGTTATCGTCTCCCTGAATCACTGTTCCGAAGGGTGTTCGGTCGTTCCAGGAGGATGTTGGATCGTATCCGCCGTAAACAGATTCCCAGTTGTCGAGCACAACGTTTTCTATATATGTACCATTCGCCACATTGACTCGATGAGGCTCAGTTTCGGTTCCGTTTATATGATCAAGCGCGTAGTTGATCGTCCTCCAGGGTTTCGAAATAGCGCCGCCGGACGGTACATCGTTGCCGCTTGCAGAGTCAACATAGAAATCGGCAGCTAAAGAGTGATTAGTAAACATTAATAACATAGCTATTACGATAAAGGTGAAAAAAAGAATTGTTTTAGAGTAACTTCTTTGCCTGAAAGTAGATATGTTCATGCGTGCTCCTTTTGTTTATATTGCGTTTAGATGTACACAATTGATGCCGAATCAACACGCCTCGGGATCAAAACAGAATTTGTACGGATATTGCCCATTTTAACACATGACAGTTTGTTGTCAAGAAAATTTGAGAAAAAGCAATATATCGTGAATAAATCAGTTTTCAGAATATGAGGGACAATAGAGTTGTTGAAAAAATTCAATAGTCCTGATGGATATGTTCACTTCGGGGATTTACATCAATCACGATGGATTTTTATAATGTCCGCAAGGTGAAACTTGACAATCGGGTGCATCTGGTCAATAATCACACCTCTAAGTGGAGGTCGTTCCGGCAAAAACCTCCGTATTTCGTTTCAAACTGGTATTTTAGTCAAATAAATGGAGATTTTAAGATGTCAAAGGCAGATATCGGCCTGATAGGCCTGGCAGTAATGGGTGAAAATCTGATACTTAATATGGAAAGCAAGGGCTTTACAGTCGCCTGCTTCAATCGCACTGTCTCGAAGGTGGATGATTTTATAAACGGCCGTGCGCAGGGCAAAAATATCATCGGCTGTCATTCCATCGAAGAGCTCATCGAAAATCTGAAAACGCCTCGTAAGGTTATGCTGATGGTTAAGGCCGGCTCGGCGGTCGATTCCTTTATCGATATGCTTTTGCCGCACCTCGAAGACGGCGACATTATTATCGACGGCGGAAATTCGCATTTCCCCGACACGATGCGACGCACCGAGTACGTCGAGGGCAAAGGCAAGCTCTATATCGGCACCGGTGTCTCCGGCGGCGAAGAAGGCGCCCTGCGCGGCCCGTCCATCATGCCAGGCGGCTCACCGCCCGCGTGGCAGCACGTAAAGCCGATTTTTCAGGCGATTTGCGCCAAGACCGACGACGGCGAGCCGTGCTGCGACTGGGTCGGTGAAAACGGTGCCGGACATTTCGTTAAAATGGTACACAACGGCATCGAGTACGGCGATATGCAGATGATATGCGAGACCTACCAGATGATGAAAGAAGGCCTCGGCATGACAAATAAAGAAATGCACGAATGTTTCACCGAATGGAATAAGGGCGAGCTCGATTCGTACCTCATCGAAATCACCCGTGACATCCTCGGCTA
>JAFGBG010000080.1 GCA_016933295.1 Sedimentisphaerales bacterium
CACTTTTAAACAACGGTAATACCGATACTGGGAAATGGTGGCTGGGATCGCCCGCCGCCTGGGGACAGGAAATTCTCGGCGCGCTTGGGACTATCGACGGCGTATGCTGCCGCGAACAAACAGAATTTGTTATGGCCGATGGCTCGATACTTTCGTCGGACACGTGGGACATGTTTTACGTTTCGCACGACAGTTACCGCCGGGATATTTACGACGGAGATTTTTTAAGAGAGATTCAGTGGTACGTACCCGACGGAAACGGGACGCTTCATCACAGCATAAGGTTCGATTTGGAATCCTACTTTATCGATAAAGGCGAGGGCAGTTTCGGCAATCATGACCCGATCGAGAGGATGCGTTTTTATGTGGGGCTGTTGGACGAAGCGGACGCTCTTTTAGGCGAAGAAGTCATCGACGGCCATAACTGTGTCGGTTTTGAAATCAGTGCCGCCAAATACGGCGACAACCCGGAGCAATGGTTCGATTGCATCTGGTTCGACGTCGAAACGAAACTGCCGGTAAGAATAGAACAGCACGGCAGACCCGTTACGGGAAAACCCGATATGACATTCACTACCATACAGGAGCAGTTCGACTATAATCCGGAGTTTTCCGCCGATACGTTCACGCCGTGGATTCCGGATGGATTCGTTTTCGGTCATCCCGATGATATCAACGCGGCAAAAAATAAGCAATAACATTAAAAAATTTAATATATCTCAAGGCCGGGCTTTCTTTCGATATTGCTCAGAACGGATCGCCCCGGCCTTTTTATTTGGTAACATTAAGAAATTTCAGCAGAAAATCAGGTTCACAAGTTCTGTCAACTTTATTTATAGTTATAGAAGCCATGACAAAATAGCTACTAAACTCAGATGTATAGAGGTTAATTTGGTAGAGCAACAAAAAAAGATTCTGTAAAGTCACCAAAATATATTACCGAAACATAATATAGCGATTTCAACTCTGAAGTATTAACTCCATTATAATTTATACTGATATAATCATGGTCTGACATTCTGGATGTTATGTAATTAAATTACTTTCGCGAGCTTATTATAGGGAAACAAAAAATTGTCAACAAAAATGCAAATAGATAAACTGCTAATACTTGATAAGAGCGCATTTCATGGAACGTCTATTAATAAGCTGAAAGTGTTTGTCAAGCACCACTGTGTTATCTTGCCATATACTCTTGTTGTTGAGTGCGGTATTAGCCAAAAGGTTAATTCGTCTAAAAATTCCAAAGATCCCATGCGTCTGATTCAAAGGCTTTCTGATGTTGTGAAAAATGGAGCTTTTTTAGGTAAATCGCCAGCCAAAATTGTTTCAGAGGAAAAGTCAAGAAACGGTGCAATTGAATCTCTTATTGATATGGAACAAACACAGATTGCGAGAAATGGTGAGCTCAACGATAAGCTCGACCTTAATGAACTTAGGGAAAAGTGCGATAGAGATCTCCAGCTAAAAATAGACTTTGTAAAGCGATGGGCAAAGGAATTCTATAAAACTATACTTGAAAAGAACCTAGAAAAAGATTTTCGAAGGAAGGCTAACGAACTCAACTTACAGAAAAGGCTCAGGGAATGGTTACTTTTCGTTGACAGTGAAAGAGATAAAATGTCGGCAAATAAATGGGAGTGGCAGATGACAAGATTGTATCTCGCATGGGGAAGCGAACTGGCAAGCAGGAGAAATAATAGTGGCCCCAGCTATAAGCTAGATGACATAGACATATCGAACGATATTTACGACATCTACTACGTTTCACATTTATTACAAGCTGATGGGCTGATAACGCACGAAAGGAAAAAAGGATTGGTACCATCATTGGCTATGGCGGCATTTCCAGACAAGAATGTTTTTTGCAGCATTGATGATGTTTGAGATGTTCTAATAAACAAAAATTGTTGGGTATTTAAGATGAAACTGGATAATGAAGTGTTTGAGCGATGGAAATTATGGATTGATAAAATTAAGAAGGATCTTCAGGATATTTTGATAAATCAGCAGATTTTTTGCGAGATCAGAGCTATAGCAATCCAAGCAAATTGGTCAAATATAGAAGAAACTTATAATCTCCTGTTTTGCAACTTTATAAAAATGTGTTACTCAGCTCAAGCCACAGTTGGAATCAGACGCCATTTGAAAAATAATAAAAATAGTATTTCCCTAAAACGACTTATGGTTCAAATAAAGAATTGTTCCTCACAATTCACGTACGATTTTTATCTACAACAACATCCGGCTACCCCTCAAAACATCCATTGGCAAAAAACTATTTTTTCTGACTTTAGCCATGACGGAATTACAGTGGCTGATGACATAATTAATGCCGATATACAAAACCTAGAGACCCTTGGAAAAAAGGTTGAAGACTACGTTGATCGTCAACTTGCGCATTTAGATAAAAAGGACTGGAATGATGAAATAACCTGTAATGAGTTAGAAAATATTGTAGACCGACTTTCCCAATTAACCAAAAAGTATTTAAATCTTATCACTGGCGATTTTTGTTCTCATCTTGCGCCACAGGTTTCTTGTGATTTGAAATCGATTTTCCGGACTCTTTCTGATATCCAGAATCAGGAATAACTCCAACAACAAACAAAAAAGCTTCTGAAGTAAATAGGGAAAGATGGTCTAATAAGGTAATATTAACACGCCCCGTTTTAACTTCAAGATTGAAACAATAGGGTAGTTTATCATTTCTCCCATTCCTTAAAAGCTGAACTTCCTGTAGCACTCGCTCAAAGTTGCCGCTAAAGATTATATCCATCCCCGGCGAAGCAGCAAAGAGTAAATAGCGTTTAAGGATAGGATTTAGGCTAATCACTAACGACCAACGACTATTCACTATATGATAAGGCGAATCTCGCGGGGTAAATATTGATTGAAAAAATGACAAAAAAACATTTTTTTTCGTATCTCGTATCTCGTATGTAGTATATCGCATAAACTACAGCAGCCAGCCTTCACGCTATACGCTGCCCGCTGAACGCTGATAAAGAACGTGCCGTATCAAGGACAATTTGCCGGAAAAACAGGGATTTTCCTTGAATTTCGGCCGGAACGGGATAAGATGTACTATGAACTCTACGTAGTTCATAGAAGAATACAGAATACAGCATACACAATACAGTAATGGGTAAGGCAAGTAGCAAGTTAAAAGTAAAAAGTAAAAAGTTAAAACCACAGTTCAAAAACTAAAATTTTGGCTTATCAGCCATCAGCCTATATATTGTTTCTCATTCTTCGTTAAGCCCTATTTTTGATATTTAATATGTTATTTTGCTCTTTTATGTTTGATATTTGCTATTTCTATATCGTAAGTTCTTATAAAAGAAGACTCTGCGAAAAAATGGATTTTACGATACACTACATACGACATACCATGTGCGACCTACAACGTTATTTGAAAAAACGAAGCCAATTCTTCGACAAGCTCAGGACAGGTTTTGCCGGCCTTCGGCCGGAAACTCGAAGCACTAAATCAGAAATTCTAAACAAATTCAAATTTTCAAAATCCCGAATTTTCAAAACAAGCGAACAAAAACATGCAAAATTTGGAAAAAAACTGTACTTATCATCCTTATGCACCTATGCCCTTATGCCCCTATGCTCTTTTGCGCCTTTGTGCCTTTTTTTGCAAAACGAAGCCAATCTTACTTAGCGTTCAGCGTATAGCGAATAGCGTATAGCCATGTAACTATTAGATAATAAGTTAGTTATGTCAAGAATAAGAAGAGTTGTTTCTTTGTGCCTATGTGCCTTTGGACCTTTGTGCCTTTCAAATCCAAATAGATTTGGAAGTAAGTTGAAAAAACGAAGCCAATTTTTTTATTTTCCTGTCGCAAATCCGGCAAATGTTTCACTATATTGTGAGAACTAAAATCCTTAGAGATTTTTCGAGGTGCAAAGATGTCGGAAAATGACAAATATTATGTAGAGCGATGTTTGGATGGCCATCCGGACGATTTTCGCCATCTTGTGCGGCGTTATCAGGCGGTTCTTGTAGCCAACCTTGCCGGCAAATTAGGCAACAAGGACCACGCCGAAGAAGCCGCTCAGGAAGCCCTCGTGCGAGCCTACTTCAATATGGGCAAGCTCAAAAAGCCCGATTCGTTCTTTTCATGGCTGCTCGGAATTGCAGACCACGTGGCGAAAGAGCACCGGAGAAAAGAGCAGATTCGGAACCAGCGCGAGCTCGTCCGCTCATTCTCGCAGGAAGTACCTTCCGCTGAACTCTCACAGGATTATGCTCTCGAAGCGGCAATAGCCGGACTGCCGGAGATGTACAGGAAAGTTGTTCTGCTGAGATATTACGGCGGAAATTCCTGTCAGCAAATCGCCGAGCATCTCGATACGCCGCTTGGAACTGTAACTAAACAATTATCACGGGCCTACGCCATGCTGCGTCAATCGCTGCAGCAACAGCAGGCAGAAGTTAACGAGGTGTAACAATGAATTGCGCAGATTGTAAAGAAAACCTGGTCGAATACATCGATGGCCTTTTGGACGAGTCCCGAAGGCGGCAAATCGCAGAACACCTGAAGACCTGCCCAAACTGC
>JAFGBG010000081.1 GCA_016933295.1 Sedimentisphaerales bacterium
CGGTATCTATCATTAAGCGTGGTCCACCTTTTTAAGCAGATAAGGTCTGTCGGCGGGAACACGCTCAAACGCACCCGAAGGACAAGCTGCGGCAATCGCGCATTCGTTACAATTCAGACAGCGGTCGTGACGCACCTGCAGAAAAAACGAGCCGTTGCCAAAAGTACTACAGCCCTTGACACATTTGCCGCACCCTATACAAAGCGACTCGTCGATATTATATTCGTAATAAGGATCTTCAATAAAAACCCGCTCGATGGCGCCGGTCGGGCAAAGCTGATTTTCCGCCCCTTCGTTGATATCATAAGGCTCCGGCTCAAAGAAACCGAAGCAGATTTTGCAATATCCGCAGATCGGATAAACCTGCACGCATTTAACCGCCGATTCCTCTAGTACACAATACGTCGCGCAATTGCCGCACGCAATACATTTATAAGGATTAATCTGCCAGAGTTGGGGTTTGTAACACTGCTCAAACAAGCCGCATTCTTTGCACAGCCCGCTATCGGTACATCGGCCTTCCCGCACCAATCTGTGTCTTTTTGCAAAAGCGGCACCGCCGATGACTCCCAGAGTTCCCAAAGCGGCATATCGGAAGGCCTCGGCAAGAAATTTCCGCCTGTCCGGCAAAGGTTTAGGTTTTTCGGCCATAAATTACCTTTTTGAAACACATTTCAACTATACGCTTTACGAAAAGCATGTAATTCGGTTCGTAATCGCTGATTTTTTGCTATTTTTAAACGTTTTTTTACTTTTTTGCAAGGTTATAAGCAATTTGTTATGGTTTATCGCCATTCATAGTAGGGCTCAAAAATAATTCTACGATAAGCAGTAAGAGGATGTGTTCCGTCATCGGTTACTTCACAGATTACATGGAAGCTCTTTCCGAAGGATTCTGGTGGGGCTTGTATCGTTGCACGATTTGTATCGCTGCCGGAAATTGTGATATCTTGAGTATAAGTTCCAGCTTCGGGTAAAATCCACCACTTGAACGTCAGGTTATCGCCATCGGGATCTTTGGTTGCCGAAGCATCGAGCGTAACAGAAGTGCCTACTACAGGTACTACCTTTATAATTCCAAGGCTATTGTCACCATTTATAACTACAATCGGATTTCGGTTTCCTTTGCCGTCCTTTGCCCAGTCCATTCGAGCGGTAAAGTTGTTGAAGGTCGCCTGGTAGAAATATCGTTCATACTTTGAGGAAATGCTATTTTCGTTACCACTATGATTCTGATAGGCATTGGTTGCATTGTCCTTGCATTGACCAAACACAAAATATCCTCCCCAGCCGACCTGATTTGGAACTTCCGGATTATTAAGTCCTGTAGGCATGAGGTGAAGAAATGAGGGAGTATCGCCTTCAACTCCATACTTATATTTAGGATATCTGGTGCCAAGATTGCCATGTCCCTGGATATGCGTTGCATACTGTTCCCAGTTTCTTGAGCCGGTACCATTTTGAAAACGCCAGGCTGATTCATCCCATATAAAGAATAGGTCCTTTTCAAACTCCCTGCGCATCCATTGATGAGAGCTTTCGGGCCAATTTATTGTATTGCCGCGTCTTTGGGCCCCGTCCTGATCTGTTATCGTATAGACACGAATCTTTTTGAGAAACGCTTTGAATTGTTCTGGTGTTCGTTCCTGCTTTATCTGCCAGCATGCCTGTGCGAGTGTGTTACCCCCACCCCACACAGTTACCCAAATGGGACGGCTGTCTCTTTCATCAGCTAATTCAATAATCTCGTTGCTCCCATCGGAATTATTATTTTCACCAATATACCGCTGCCCCCTGTTTTTGCTTCCTAACATGATACGCGATCTTAAATAGTCCGCACTCGGCCAGTATCCGATTTCCTGTTGCTCGTTATCGTGTAAATGTCCCTGTTGATTGGAGCGCTTCATTAAATTGGGCAAATCTTTCTCGTATAAATCAATCGCTTCCTTGATTAGATTTAAACCAGTATCTCCGGCGTTGTCTGCTACACTCCAACCAGTCGAATGAACCAGAGCCTCGATTTCGAACAAATCGGCATGGACAAGGAGACGAATCATGGATTCCATATCATCGGGTTCTACGTTGTCGGGCGATATGTCGGTAAGTACAACAAGACGAGGTTTAAGATCAGCCGCAAAAGATGCGGCAGATAATGCCAACAACAGAAAGAGCAGGATTGTCGATGTCATGTTCCTTTTAAGCATATCTTTCTTCTTTTCACTTTTTGATTTCGGAGAATATCCTAACAATATTTCTAATCGTATCCAGCACGATAACCCGGCCGGCCTTATCGACAGCCACGTCAAATCCGCCCAATTGGCACTCTTCGGGCGTGCTGCAAATTTCAACCTTGCCGCCTTCGACCAACTGCTCAGGTCCTGCAACAACACCGACAAAATCTCCTTCAGGGCCATAAATCTTGACGCGGGTCAGCCCTTTCTCGCAGGTAACAAAACTATCATCCGCGCCGGCGGGATCGCCGCCGGGCAGTATCGCAAAATTCACGGGATTGCAGCAGCCGCAGAAACCTTTAACATCGGAAGAAAATTCGCCCCATGAAAACTCAAGGTCCCCCTCGAAGGTATAGGCTTCAATGCGATGTACGCCCGGATTAACCACCCGCAACAGTCCGTCACGACCGACCGCCAGGTCGAAGTAAGGACTCGGAATTACAAAACCGGCTATATTCCTGTCGGCATCTTTTTCGCCTATACGATTGAGCATTGTACCTTTAGTATCGTAACGCCAAACTATCCTGTTTCCCGCATCGGCGACAAATACGTTATCTTTCGAGACGGCAATGTCGGTCAAAACGGCGTTGTCACCAGGACTTTGCCAGCGGGCAAGAGACTTGCCCCGGCCGTTGTAAGCTTCCACATGGTCTTTCATAGCCACATAAATTTTGAGACCATCAGGTGCATTTTCTCCGGCTTCCTCGGTAACGACGGCCAAAGCCATCGGGGCTTCGGAAAGCGCAATTTCATTTTGCAGGTTTCCGCCGCCATCGAAAACGCGAACGGCATTATCTCCGGCTACATAAATAGAACCGCCGGTATCGACGGCAACGGCATGAGTTGTCTCAAATTTGGTATCGATTGGTGCGGCGGATTCTTCGAAGAGGATTAAATTCGGGTCGATTTTACCAAGCTGTTCCAGGCTGTACTCGAAATCAGTGCCGAGACCGCTGCCTTTTTCTCCTGTCATATCAAGCCGCACAATGACGAAAATTGCAACGATAACAACAAGACCGATCAGTATTCCAATTAAAGCTTTCGTTTCAACAGCCCCCGGGCACTTATTCATTACAGAGCCTCCCAAGAACAAATTTACTAAATTTCTGCCGGAATAATTGTAACAAAACAAGCGTATGCAATCAATCTAATCATACAAAATAGTATAGACACAGACCCTGCGAGGCTAATCGATGAGAAGATTAGAATTAGTTAAAGCGGCAGATATTTGAGATTACGCCGCTTAACCGCGGTTTTTCAGCATCTTAAAGACATCTGCGCCGCCGTTTATCAGGTGCACCAAAGGTTGCGGCCGGTCAACGCCTTCGATGTACTTCGGCCTCGCCGCCCACGGTGTAACGCTCAGAACCCCCGCCAGATCCATCCAATGCTGTAATCTGGCAACCGGCAAATTCCAGGTCATGTGGAAATGATTGGCCGGCGGATACTGTTTGTATTCCGTCATGCTTGCATACTTCGGCACGACAAACGTATGAGGCCAGGTGGGCGTGGTCAAATTGCACATCGCTTGGCCAAGCTCTTTCGGAACCTCGGTCGTATAGGCCTGGTCCCAGACCATGCTGAACATTCCGCTTGCGCTGCTGTACGCCATGCGGCAGGCGATGCCTTCGATTCCCGCCGGAGTCATAAATGTCACTGAGTTTCCGCCGCCGGGAAAATAAAATTCGTCCGCCAGAGGCATAGTAACCCCGCTCATAATTTTGGTAATCGATGCGCCCGGTTCGGCCGCCCAGTCGAACGCGGCACTTCCGGAATTGTCACCATCCACCAGACCCTTGTTATACCAGTCGGCTTTTTTATCCAGTTTTTTGAGGCCTATTTTCTCGGCCAGTTCCCTGATTTCCCACGCTTCCCAGACCTTCCTGAAGTCCATAAACAAAGGCGGATTTCCACCGGACAGGTATGTCATATAAAGCATGGTCAAAAGCCCCTGCACGTCGGCTTCGGTCGCGTAAGGTATCGGGGCTTTTCTGCCGTTATGGTCGAAAGTCGAATTGAACAAACTCTCCATAACATCGGCAACCGGCATCGGAATCCCGCGACGGTCGGAGCCCCATTCCAACTGGCTCATAAAACCACCGCCGACGGCGTTCAAATCCGCCATCAGGTCACGAACTATTAAATACATAGCCAGAGACAAATTAAATCTTTCACTGTCGGCTTCGTCTCGAATCTCAAGTCGCTTGCCGACACATCTGTTAATCCATCCCCGTAACTGCTTAAGCTCTTTTTCGTTGTAGGCGCCTTTATTGAGCATATCAGCCAGCAGCTTCATATCCAGACGCGTAATTTCCAGACCGAAAGTATTTCTCGTCGGAATGATATGTCCCAGGGCGGTTTCCATACCCATCGAATCGTGCCCTAAAATGACGATCCTTCTTCCTCGCAGCGCCACCTGCGCAACGGCGGCATAGCACCAGTCAATCAGATTTACAGCCGTCTGCTCGGTCATTTTGGGATTCAATCCGGTATCAGGCCACGTCCCGACATTTAACGTCACGAGCCTGCCGTACTGGCTGATAGCACCGCTGAGAGCGTGAGCGTAAACAACGCCGGGCCTGGGGCCGCTGTTGCCGCAGGTGATGTTGATCGGCGTGTTTTCCGGAAATTGCTGAAGCAACGATATGCCTGTCAGTTGCGGGAACGCCCACGTATCGGGCACCAATACGATAATATCCACACCGGCTTTTCGGAACTGCTGGGCGACGATATCGGCCTGCGCCTCGCCGTCAACCAGGACATCCGAGTAGACGACGGGAACAGGTGTCTTGTCCGGCAGAATTACCGCGCCGTTAATCGTATCGGCGGCCATCTTCACAATGTTCCGGCACCTAATCCGGCTCTCATTATCAATACGCGGATCACTCGTTGCAAAAACACCAATCACCGGAACTTTCGGAGTTGCCTTTCTTGCCCCCGGCAAACGAACCGCTTCATTTTTCTTAGCCATCTCAAACGCTCCTTTTCGGATAAATACTATTAAGCATAAGAAATTTACGCTTGCATAATGATATATTTCTTACTCAGATGCGTAATAATTAAAATTCGGCATTTGCAAGCTGCTTACCCACAAAATCCAAAAACTGTGCCGCGTATGCACCGTTGGCAACCTTGTGGTCCACGGATAAAGTCATATTCATCAGCTTCCGCACGAGGATATTGCCGTTGTCCGGCACGCAGGTATCGGTGATTCGGCCGATACCCAATATGCTGCACTGGCCCGGCACAACAATCGGGATAAAGTTATCTATGCCGAACGCGCCGAGATTGCTGACGGTAATGCAACCGCCTTCCAAATCCGTCGGTGCCAATTTGTTGCCGCGGGCTTTCTCTATCAGCGCCTTGCTGTCACTTGAAATTTGTTTGATGTCTTTTTTGTTGATGTCCTTGAGAATCGGCGCAACCAGGCCGTCCGGCACGGAAATCGCCAGGCCGATATTAATAGTCTCCGCCAGTTTTATATTTTCGCCGTCCAACTGTCCGGTCATAATCGGATATTTTTCCAGACCCGTCGCGACAGCCTTGATTATAAAATCGTTATATGAGATTTTTACATCGCCGCTGCTGTTCATTTCGTTTCGAAGCTCTACCAGTCTCGTGACATCGACCCTCACCGTAAGATAAAAACAGGGTATCTCGCGTTTTGATTTGAGCATTCTCTCGGCGGTAATTTTCTGAAGCCTGTTGAGGGCAATAGTCTGCCCGAGCCTGATTTCACCCTGCGAAACCGCAGCAGGGGCTGCGGGAGCGGGTTTGCTCTCGGCGGCGGCCTTGACGTCCTGCTCGGTGATTTTTCCCGCCGGACCTGTCCCGGTAACTTTCGCAAGGTCCACGCCGAGGTCAGCGGCTAATTTCTTCGCACGTGGCGATGCCATTATCTTGCCCGCCGGTTGCGCAGGTTCTGGCTCGGCTTTTGCCGGCTCTGCCGCAGCAGACGGAGCGGCCTGAGAAGTTTCCGCCGGAGCGGCGGCTCCACCCTTGAGAGAATCCACAAAATCCTGCGGCACATCTTCGTCTTTGCCGCCAAGAACCAAAAGCAGCTCGCCAACCGGCAATGTTTCATCCACATTGACAAGAATATGTTTTACGAAACCATCCGCGGGCGATTCCATTTCCAGCGTCGCCTTGTCGGTCTCTATCTCGAATATCACGTCGCCTTTTTTAACTTCATCTCCGACCTTGACCAGGCAGTTCACGATTGTCCCTTCTTCCATAGTCTGGCCGAGCTGCGGTAATCTCACTTCTTTTGCCATTTATAAAATCCTTACTTCTTTTGTGTTATAATGGTATTTTGAAAACAGGTAGTTATGTCCCCACAATTTTCCTGACTGCCTCGACGATTGATTCGACGCTTGGAATGCTCGCATTTTCCAGCGGCTCGCTCATCGGCGGCGGCACATCCGCCGCGGCAAGATTAACCGGTGCCGCATCGAGATAATCGAAACCGTGAGAGCCGTCCTCGAATTCGTATTCCATAAACCGGCCGCTTATTTCCCTGCCGGCCCCGCACATGCAGAAACCTTCGCTTACGGTAATAAGACGCCCCGTCCTGCGTACGGACTGGGCGACCGTCTCGATGTCCATCGGTTTGAGCGTGCGAAGGTCGATAACCTCGGCATCGACACCATGCTTTTCGGCAAGAACTTTCGCCGCCTGCAAAGACCACATCGCCATCCTGCTGTAGCTGACGATTGTCACATCGCTGCCGGGCCTCTTGATATCCGCCACACCGAGCGGGATAATATAATCGCCTTCCGGTACGGCGCCGAGCTGACCGTAAGTAGCTTTATGCTCGATGTATACAACAGGGTTGTCACTTTGTATAGCTGCCCTGAGCAGCCCCTTGGCGTCATAAGGCGTCGAAGGCATAACCACGTAAAGTCCCGGCGCGTGCATCAGCCAAGCTTCGAGCGATTCGGAATGGTGAGCGGCGATACATCTGCCGACACCGCCCTCGGTCCGCAGAACCATCGGCACTTTCGCCTTGCCGCCGAACATATAGCGGTTATAAGCCCCGACGTGAACGAGCTGGTCCATCGCGATTGTGACGAAATCGACGTACATAATTTCAGCGACCGGCCGCAGTCCGCGAAGTGCCGCACCGACGGCGGCGCCTGCGATGGCGGCCTCGGATATCGCCGTATCGATAACTCTTTCGGTGCCGAATTCAGTCAGAAGCCCGCGAGTCGCCTGGTATGCCCCGCCGTAAAGGCCGACATCTTCACCCATTATAAAGACATCTTTGTCCGCTCGAAGCTCTTCGGCCTGGGCGGCGGAAACCGCCTGCCCGATTGTCATAACATCCATGCCGAATTTGGATTTGACTTCGCCGCGAGCCTGTTCGGCGGCCTCTTTTTTCGTTCTGGCCGTGGAAGTAGCCAGCGCCTTCTCGAAAGCCGCCGTCGCTTCCATTACTTTCGCCGAAGTGGTTTTATCCGCTTCGATAACTTCCGCCGGATAGCTCTCATCAACATAAACATCTTTCGTCAAATCGGCAACGTTCGGCCACGGACTATCTATACCGAATTTTGTCGCCGCTTCGATCGTTGCAAATGCCTTGTCTTTTATTTCATCCAATTGTTCCTGCGTGCAGAGTTTTTCGTTAAGTAATTTTTCGCGCAGTACTGTAATCGGGTCGCGGTCGTGCCAGGCCTTTTCCTCGGCCTTGGTGCGATACGCACGCGGGTCGCTTCGGCTGTGGCCGTACCAGCGATAGGTTTTGGCTTCGATGATAGTCATCTGGCAATTATTGCGAGCCTCCTCGACGGCGGCACGGACCGCAAGATAAACAGCCAGAGCATCCTGACCGTCCATGATAATCGCCGGAACATCATAAGCACCCGCCCTGACGGCGATATCCTCAACGTTACTTGCCCTGACGGCGCCATCGACTTCGCTGCCTGAGAACGGCACGCTCATGCCGTAAAGATTGTTTTCAATAATCGCCACCAACGGCACGGCCAAGGTCGACGCCATATTCATAGCTTCATGGAAACTGCCGGTGTTGGTAGAACCGTCTCCGAAGAACGAGAGCACGACTTTGCCGGTCTTTTTATATTTTTCAGCGAGCGCCGCCCCGACCGCCGGCGCCTGATTTCCGCCGACAATTCCGGTCGAGCCGAGATTATTACATTTTGAAACATCGGCAATGTGCATTGAGCCGCCCCTGCCCTTGCAGTAGCCGGTCTCTTTGCCCATCAGCTCGGCCATCATCTGATTCCAGTGGTCCTGGCGTTCGGTCTCGCTGTCGGCGTATTTATTGCCGATAGCACCGCAGTGCCCGTGGCCGCGATGGGTCGAGCCGATAACGTCGCCGCGTTCGATGGCCGCGATTGCCCCGACGGCAACCGCTTCTTCACCGGCATAAAGATGTGATGCGCCTTTGATAATATTCTGGCCTAACAGATCGAAAACCTTCTCTTCGAAAAATCTAATCTCATAAATCGTTCTCAACCAGTCCGTTACATCATCAAGACTGACGGAACCACTTTTGATAAGTTCTTTAACTTTCGGAACCTGTTTTCGGGTATCCTCGATACGAAACTTCATGCCGATATTCTCCTCAAAATTTACTGCCGCAATGAATAGCCAAGCTCATTTTTGGGCCAAAAACACTAAAAAACTCATTAATAGTACCAAAAAACGGTAATATAGCACATTTTAGCCCCAAAAATCAACTGAAGTGTTTCCATTTTTTCATAATATCAACACAAACAGCCGTCCGGCACAATTTAACCAACTATAAGCCGGAGCAAAAATTAGATACAAATCTCAGAAAAATCCTCATGCCTTGCCTCTCCGTTGAGAATGCCTTTTACTCTCGATAAGAAAAAAACGAAAATAATCGATTAAAATAATTTCACTAACTGTCGGATTTGCCTTGCTTTTTGGCCGGAATTCTGTAAGATAGTTATTGAACTAAGGACGGTTCGCAGCGGGTAGCGGATAAGGAGTACAAAATTAAAGTGTAAAAGTCAAAGCGCAAAATTACAGTTCAAAATTCAAAATCTAAGCCTTGCGGCTCGAATCAGACTTATGCACCTATGCACCTATACCTTATATACTTATGTTCTTATGCACTTATGTACCTCTGTGTGCTTCCATTCTCCGTAGTACTACGAAGGATGAACTGTGGCAAAAAAATGGAAAACGAAGCCAATTTTAACGGCAGAATCCAGAAGACAGGAGACAGAAGACAGGATTAATAATGCTTATAAGTGTTTGTCCAATATGGAATTACGATAATATTTTTACGGAGATTTCCCTGAATTACTCTCTCTATGCTATCAAGGATTTGCTCAAAAAACGAAGCCAATTTTACTTAGGGGATAGCGAGTAGCAGATGGGGTATAGTTTTTTAAGTTCTTATTATTAAGTTGGTTATGTTAATGTTGAGACGGATTATATTTCTGTGCCTATGCGCCTTTGGACCTATGTGCCTTCCAAATCGAGATAGATTTGGAGGTAACTTGAAAAAACGAAGCCAATTTTTACATGGAAACTTTAATATGATGGTAAAATATCAAAAAAATGTAAACCTTTTAGCAGCCCTGCCCTCTTAACTATACGGCAGAAGTCTTTTCATTCTGCAATTAGTGAGCTTCAAGAGTTGCCGTACAAAGAATATTACTCCAAAACACATTAACAGCCGCTCGGCGGAATATGAAGGGGCAGTCAAAATGAAAAAAAGTTCAATTCTGATAACGCTGGTTCTTTGCCTGGTTTCAACTGTTGCCCAGGCAAGAAACAAATCATTCAGCTTAGATCGACTGCAGGTAGCTATATTTGGAGTTTCCACTCTAAAAGGCGCCAAAGAAGTATATCCACAGATACAAATAGAAATTATAAAAGAAAATGCCTCCGAACTAAGCTCTACCTCCAAAATCGAATCATTGGCACGGAAGGACCTTGAAGAACAAGTTGTGCAGGCATTAAAAAAAGCAGATATTAAAATCGCTGAAAATTATGATATGACCTCGGCAGATTCGCCTTTGAGCCTGAACATAACTGTGTTCATAAAGGTAACGAACGCCGGTTCGCCCGTCTATAATACTTTCATATACACCGAAGCGATACAGACTGTAACACTATCGCGTGATAACTCAATTCGCTCACTTTCACGGACATGGCCAATGATGCCTATGGGCTTACACAACAGAAATATGTTTGTATTAAATCCTCAAACACTGAAAAAGATGGTAAAAGATGAAATAGCCCGGCAGGTGAGCTTGTTTATAAGTGATTTCCTCGCCGCCAATCCGAAACCCATCGAACGAAGTGCGGCCGGTGTCGATATAGATGCGCTGAGAAAAACATTACTGGAGGAAAATCCAAAAACTCGATATGGTTTAAGAATCAGAGATGATGACCCTCGCCTGCAGGTCATAAAGCAGCTCGATTTGGCCGGTTCAGAAGAAGCGGTGAACGTTCTGCTGGAATTTCTGACTAATAACATAATGGATCGTAAGCTCAAACAGCATGCGCTGACCACGCTCGGAAGAATCGGTACCGAGCCGGCAATCGAGGCGGTTCAAAAATTCGAAGAATGGAGTAAAAAGCGTTATTTAGAACCGCGACCTTTCCAAATGTCACTTCAGGAACACGCCATTGATCATTTTGCCCCATCCAATGCTAATCCCATAGCTCAAACAATCGACGCAAATAATAAAACATGGGCTTTAGTGCCCTTATCCCGCTACGGCTGGTATGATCTTTGGCTGACATCATTAAATGAAAAGGATCAATGGTCCGCACCGATTTTTATAGATTTTCCCGATTTCTCGAAACTTCAAAACACGCCGGGAATAAAATGGAATTTAACTGTTAAAGATAATTCAGTCAGAATCGAAAGTGATAAAATTTATGAATATAAAATCAGCGACCTGCTCGAAGATTCCGACAAGGATGGATTGCCCGACACTGTCGAATCTCGCTTTTTAACCGACCCTGACAATCCAGATTCAGATGGTGACGGCTCACCCGACGGCAAAGATTCCAATCCGCTCACGACGAAGCTTAAACAAACCGACGACATCACCGAAATTCGCCAGGCAGTTTTTGCCGCTCTTTTTGCAACGAGTAACAGTCAAAACGCGATAGTTATCGTTGACAGGGATGACTTTGCCCAACAGGAATATTATGGTTTCGGCGGCGTTGTTCTCCGAGCACCGCAAAGCAGAGACGGTTTCGTCAACGTAACATCAATAGATATAAGGTATCAATCTGATGATGCCGCAACTATAGATATAAGCGATTGGGAAGGCCCCGAAGCAGCAAGCACACACGAAGCAAAACTCGAAAAAATTAACGGCAAATGGGTTGTAGTGGAATTCAAAATGACCATGATTTCTTAAGAGCAGATACCGGCAGGTAAAACTAATATCATGTTTTATTAATAATAAAATTTCAGGGAGACAATCATGAACAATTCATCGCAATTGCCCAAAACAGCGGCAAAAAGAAAACTGCTTTTGATTGTTTCGGCGATTACCATCATCGCGGCCAGCTTCTGTGGCTGCGGGAAGCAGGAGCCTCAGAACGAAGAAAACACGCCGGCGGCTTTAGAACAAACACAGGCAGAATCCGCCGAAGAGACTCAGGCAGGCAACAGTATAGAATTGGCCAAATGGGCCGAAGGAAAAGCGGGTGCTACAACCATCGCCACTGGACTGCGAGCCTATGCCGCCGAAAACGGCACAAATGGAGAATATGAAAATATAGCTATAGAAAAGCTCGGTCTTACACCAGGGGATCTTCGGGGCCTATTTTTTAATATCAACAATTATGAATTAACCGACGTTTCTTTCGATACAACGAGAACCGACCATCCGCTTCATTATACTATCACGGTTACCCGACCCGATGACAGTTGGAAAATCAAGTCGTTCCAACTTCTTCACACAAACCAATGGATTCAGACACCATGAAACAAATGAGATTTCTCAGGTAACTTGTTGCTTACGAAATGCTTCCGCTTCCCAGTTATTTATGAAATCCTGCTGGCGTTTATTCAAGGCATTGATTCCGCCGAACTTTTGTGCCTGCATTCGGACAAAAAGCGAGCCGATTGTTATTTCTGCGATTACCGGGGCCGTTTTTTCATTAGCAGCTATAAAAAGCCCTATATTTTCAACTACGAACGCCGCGGCTGGTTTTTGCCCTTTCGCCAATAAGGATTTCAGTTTCCGGGAAATAATCATGGTATCACAATTATCCAGCCACATCGCCGAGCCGTTTGCATATACCAGCTCATCTGGATTCAAGGCGGGCGTTGCCAACAGCTTCTTTGCATCTTTTCGCCGCATAAAAGCTGCAATAATATTGTTGGTCGTGCTAAAACGAACGGGCAATACCGCCCCGGTCGCTTCGAGTATCGCATATCGAATAGCTGCTTCGGCGTTTTCGATATCCTTCTTTTTCGGCCGGGTGACTTTATCGGTTTTCGGCTCTTTCAATTTACTCTTGCAGGTGTTTATGACTTTACGAACCAGTCGAAGCGCGGCATCCGCCGAGCCGGCCGTCACAAAAAGCCCGTGC
This sequence comes from Sedimentisphaerales bacterium, assembly GCA_016933295.1. GTDB lineage: Bacteria > Planctomycetota > Phycisphaerae > Sedimentisphaerales > Anaerobacaceae > JAFGPS01. The sequence continues at coordinate 12,789 of JAFGBG010000081.1, forward strand.
TTTTCGAGGAACATAATCGCCGGCTTTTCGCCGTATTGCTTTTGGTATTTATCGACAAGACCGGCGATTTTTTTCGCCAACATAAAACCCGGATCGGCATACGGCACCCAAAGGGGGGGGGATTTCTCGCCCTTGAAAAGCTTATCGAGCATGGTTTTGCCGTTTTTAGCGCTTACATACGCGGC
>JAFGBG010000010.1 GCA_016933295.1 Sedimentisphaerales bacterium
ATTTGTAATATGTCGAAAAGGGACTATTTGCGGTATTTCACCAGGCATGAGATTTCACACGGCAATTAATAAATTTTGCTGGCAGGCTGTCATGGGGCAACCGATTACGGTCTGGCGCACCGCACTGCACCAGAAACGTCCGTATTTAGCATTGAGCGATTCAATCGCGGCTCTTGAATTTATTATCAAGAAAAATATATTTGACCGAAGAATCTATAATGTGCTGACAGAAAACCTTACGGTGAACGACATTGTCAAGCGCATCAAAAAACATATACCACACGTTGAAATAGAGTATGTCGACACTGAAATCATGAATCAGTTGTCGTATGAAGTTTCAAACCGGCGCTTTATCGGACAGGGCTTTGATTTCAACGGAAGTGTGATTAAAAACATTGCCGAAACGATTGAATTGCTAAAAATGGCAGGAAATCGTGCCAAGCGAAATTCGTTTTTCCTACAAGCTCGTTCTTAAGTTCAAATAATTAAAGCCGCATTAAAACCCGGTCTATCGGATATAGCATACTATGCCCCTTCACAGGACCTTTCCCATGAAATCATTTAATATTACATTAGCCCTTCCTGGAATTGAGCATGACAACATCCACGCCATGTCTTTGAAAGAAACTGCTCTTGTCTTAGGCTATGGCTTGAATGATTTAGGTCATCATGTGGTTTTCTCCGGAGGTTTACGAAAGGATTGCCTGAACATCATTTTGCGTTACCAATCCTTCGGAGGAAAGCGGCTTCCGGAAGGTTATAATTGTATCATCTATCAATTAGAAGAACTTGCGGAAGAAGATGGGTGGGCATCCACCATGCGTGTTTTAGAAACTTTGAGATCCGCGCGTGTCGTATGGGATTTCAGCGAACAAAACATTGCTTTTCTTAAAAAACAAGGAATCCACGCGATACATAAACCTGTTGGTTTTCATCCTAAATTGTTTCTGATACAACATAAGAAACAGAAAGACATTGATATCCTTTTTTACGGTTCCCTGAATGACCGACGCATAAAAATTCTGCAAGAACTGAAAGAAAAATATAATACCAAAATATTATTTGGAGTGTATGGTGAGCAGCGCGATTCATTGATTAGCCGCTCAAAAATAGTGGTACAGATTTATTTTTATGAAACCAAACTATTCGATGGTTCTCGAATATCTTATCTGTTGAATAATAAAGTTTTTTCCATTTTAGAAGATACCCCTTATAAACAACTCGAAGACTCCCTTGTATATGCGGAATATGATAAATTTGTCGAAACATGTGATTATTATCTTAAAAATGACCGTTTGAGGGATGAAATCGCGGAAAAATCATTTGAGGCTTTTTCTCGATATCCGGAATCGGAATTTTTAGAAAGAGCTCTTTCGGCTTTAATGTAACGCTGTTTTCACTCCAAGCTACATAACCTATTACTCCAACTTTAAAAAACATGATTAACGCCTACGCTAATTATTTCGGAAATCTCGGCTACAATATCCACAGCAGGAATTTTTTCAACGCCCTTGACACTTTAGAAGATTTGTGCCTCGTGAGTTTCAATAATCCGGAAACCCGTGATGAATTTACACCTCAGGCCGTTAAGATGTTAAAAAGAGGAGCGTCTATTGATTTTAACAACCTTGCCGTATGCCTGGAATATGGAAACTTAATGCAAAAATTCTGCGGCAAAAAAAGAATCGGGTACACCGTCTGGGAATCCACTCTTGTACCGAAAGATTGGATCAATCAGCTCAAGCAGTTGGATCAGGTTTGGGTCCCTTCATCGTGGGGACGTGATGTTTTTGTTGAAAATGGTATTTCTGAGGACTTTATACGGGTTGTCCCGGAAGGGGTCGACACATCTGTTTTTAACCCCGACATCACAAAATTCGATGAACTGGACAACGGAAAATTCAAATTTCTGGTTGTCGGAAAATACGAAGAAAGAAAATGCACGAAAGAAATCATCCTTTCTTTTTCGCAAGAATTCAAAAGGCAAGAACCCGTTGAACTGGTTCTTCTCTGCCACAATCATTTTATTAAGAATTTTGACATATTAAAAGAAATCGAGAAGCTTAACGTGGCACATCCGGCGAATATCAGAATTGTCAAATACTTACCCGGCCTGAATGATGTGGCACGGCTGTATAAAAGCTGTGACGCCTTTTTGATGCCTTCCCGGGCGGAAGGGTGGGGACTTCCTATCATGGAAGCCATGGCCTGCGGCCTCCCTGTCATTACTACCAATTACAGCGGTCAAACAGAATTCGTAAACGAAAATAATGCTTATTTGACGGAAATAAAAGAGCTTGTTGATATTAAGGATCCTGTTTTCTTCGATCCGAGAATATACCACGGCCAGTGGGCGGAACCGGATTTTGAACATTTCAAAAATCTTATGCGCTACGTTTACGAACACAGAGACGAAGCGAAAAAAAAGGGGCAGTTCGCGGCTGAAGATATGAAGCAGAATTGGGAGTGGAGCAATAGCGCATTTATTGCTTACAAACATATCCGCGCCCTACGAGAAGACAAATAGGGCAAACAAACCAAACCTGAAGAGTTAACGGAAAAATTCCATGAACCTTACAATACCCGGATTGTGTTTTCTTACCTCATCAAATCCGCTCAAGTTCAACACAGATGGATTTGATACGTTGTTCAAACCCATGTCAAACAATCCCTGCATTCCGGAAAACGTATTGGTTCTAACAAACATACATATCGAAACGCTTCAGTTACGGTCTGTTAATGGAATTTCGCTCTTTGACCATTTAGATTTGAATAACGATTTCGCGATACCGGAAATTTATAACGGCAGCCAGAATCTCGGAGGCAAAAGTATTCTGATTTTGATGTTAAACGGGTGGGGCGACACGATCCTTATCCAGCCCGCATTGCGGGCATTTTACGAAAAAGGCGCGTCATCCGAAGAGCCACCCAATATTACTTTAGGCTGCAATTGGATACACAACTTTCCTTATCCAAATGTGCCGTTCATTCAAAACGTTCGACCAAACATTTTGACTCTTAAAGAGCTGGAGAAATTCGACCTCCTGGTTAATCTTATCCCCATTAATCATAAAAAATCTCTCGATAAGTCCATGAAAGATTTATGCCTTGACATCCTAAAGCTGAACGGGGAAACCCAAAACATTCCCGCCCCATCTATTGCCCCGGATTTGAACAGGGTCGCGCGTATTCAACCGGTGTTTGACCGGCTTCGTGAATCAACCGGCAAAAAATTATGTTATGTCAACTGGAAATCGAGATTTGTTCACAAGAACGCGCCTCCACAATTATTCTTCGAGATTGTGGAGGCGCTCTCCGACCAGTACCAGGCCGTTCTATTCAAGGACGCGCCGGTAGCCAAAATAATGCAGAAGGAAATTGACGCATC
>JAFGBG010000082.1 GCA_016933295.1 Sedimentisphaerales bacterium
GGCGGCGAAAGTTTAAGTGAATCCGTTACCTATATGCAAAGTCCAATGGTGCGGGCGATTGGACGCCGTCTTGAAATTTCCGATATTAAAGAACCTGTCAGCTCCAATGATAATCTCCAGGCTCTGGCTCTGGAACAGGTCAGGTTTGAAAAACCGCTACCGTTGCAGGTATTGATGGCGTATTCGGATCAGGGGCAAATTCTTGACCTGACAGGCAAGGTCGATGCCGAAGGGAAGCTGAATTGGACCGCGCCTGAGGGTACATGGTCTTTGTACGCCGTTTTCCAGGGCTGGCACGGCAAGATGGTCGAACGTGCCGGACCCGGCGGTGAAGGTAACGTCATCGATCATTTTTCGCAGGATGCTCTCAAGTGCTACCTTGCGAAATTCGACCGGGCCTTTGTCGGCTATAATGTCGTCTCGTTACGGGCGTATTTCAATGATTCCTATGAAGTTGACGATGCGTCGGGGGAGTCGAACTGGACCGGCAAATTTTTCGAGAAATTCGAGAAACGGCGGGGCTATGACCTGCGTGAATATTTACCTGCTCTGTTGGGCAATGATTCTAACGACAAAAACAGCCGGGTGATGTGTGACTTTCGCGAAACGATTTCGGATTTGCTTCTTGAAGAGTTTACGATTCCCTGGGGCCGCTGGGCCGCGAAAAAGGGAGCGACGACTCGAAATCAGGCTCACGGCTCTCCGGCAAATCTTCTGGATTTATATGCGGCAAGCGGTATCCCGGAGACCGAAGGCTCGGATATTTTAGGTTTCAAATTCGCTTCGTCCGCCGCCCACGTCACGGGCAAACCTCTTGCTTCGTGCGAGGCCGCCACGTGGCTGAACGAGCATTTTCTTTCCGGCCTTGGTGACGTTAAAGTGGCTCTGGATCGGTTTTTCCTGGGTGGCATTAATCATATTTGTTATCACGGCACAACTTTTTCACCGCCGGACGAAGAATGGCCCGGGTGGATGTTTTATGCCTCTGTTCACTTCGGCCCGACGAACTCTTTCTGGAACGATTTTCACGCGTTAAATATGTATGTCACTCGCTGCCAGTCTTTTCTTCAGGCCGGCCGGCCTGATAATGATGTACTTGTTTATTTCCCGATTTATGACCAGTGGTCGGTCGCCGGCATCAGGAGTATGTTGCCGCATTTCAGGGTCTCGGCGCCGGGAACTGCGGGAAGTACGGGCCAGGTATTAAGGCAGGCTGGCTATACGTTTGATTACATCTCTGATAGGCAAATTCTCAACCTGAAATTCGCAAATAATGCTCTTCAAACCGGCGGCGTTTCTTACAAAGCCGTTGTTTTGCCGGAATGCCGTTTGATTCCGTCGGAGACATTCGAGAAGCTCGTCGAATTGGCCGGGGAAGGTGCCACGATTATTATGCACAACGGCGTCCCTTCCGATGTGCCCGGATGGGGAAATCTCGATGTTCGCAGAAAAAGCTTTAAAAAGCTTTTAGCTTCTTTGGAATTCAACAAATCAGACGACCCGACTGTTCAAACCACATCGGTCGGTAAAGGTATGTTCATGCTGGGCGGCGATATATCACAATTACTAACTGCCGCCGGACTCGAGCCCGAATCTATGGTTGACCAGGGACTTTCGTTCGTTCGCCGAGCTTATGCAAACGGCTGTTTTTACTTTATCCTCAATACCGGCGATACTGCTGTAGATGGCTGGGTTCCTGTTGGAACAAAGTCAAAATCCGTTGGCATTTTTGAGCCGATGCGCGGCGAGGTCGGTTTGGCCGCGATGCATACTACCGGAACGGGGATTGATGAAGTTTATTTACAGCTTGCCCCCGGCCAGTCTTGTATCTTGAAGACCTTTAATACGAAGATTGAAGGGCCTTCGTACTGTTATATTAAAACATCCGGAGAACCTCTGGATATCTCCGGCACATGGACAGTTGACTTTATCGAGGGCGGGCCGGAATTGCCGGATAGTGTTACAATCGAGCAGTTACAATCCTGGACGAAATATGGGGCGCAAGCCGCTCAGGAATTTTCCGGCACAGCTAAGTACACAATTTCCTTCGAACAGCCGGTAATAGCGGCCGATGGCTGGATGCTCGATTTGGGACGTGTATGTGAAAGTGCGGCTGTGACATTTAATGGAAAGGAATTGGGCACACTTATTGGGCCTCTCTATCGAATTCGAATTCCAAATAAGCTGTTGCAGAAAGAAAATGTTCTTGAAGTCAAGGTGTCCAACTTAATGGCTAACCGCATCGCCGGGATGGACAAACGGAATATAAATTGGAAGAAATTTTATAACGTCAATTTTCCCGCCAGGATTAGAAGCAATACGGGGCCGGACGGATATTTTAATGCATCGAACTGGGAACCGAGAGATTCGGGCTTGATCGGTCCTGTCACTATAATGCCGTATGCAATTATGAAATTTTGAGCGGATCTAAGTATTTACGTCAAGTAACAAAACCGCTCCTGGGAGTGATAGAAAATGATGACAAGAAGGCAATTCATGGTAAATCTCGCCGCAGCGCCGGTGCTGGGCTCTTCTCTTTTGGCCGCGTCTGAGACGACCCCTGCGGCAGAAGCTGCGAATAATATATTCCAACCGACCTGGACGGACGAGCAGGTTTCCGATTTTTGTAAACGCCTCAAGCCCATAGGACGCATCCTCGAAATGGAAGATTTCTACGTCTGGGGTACAAGCCCCATAGAAGGGCCGGATGGCAAGGTCCATGTTTTTTTCTCCCGCTGGTCCGCGCGTAAGAGGATGAGCGGCTGGATCAACAGTTCCGAGATTGCTCACGCCGTGGCCGATAGGCCGGAAGGGCCTTATGAATACGTCGAGACGGTTCTTTCGCCGCGGGGCAAAGGTTTCTGGGATGCCACTACCTGCCACAATCCTCACATTAAAAAAGTGGACGACAAATATTGCCTTTTTTACATGGGCAACTCCAACGGCAAAACTAATACCAAACGTATCGGACTGGCCGTCGCCGATTCTCTTTCCGGGCCGTGGAAAAGACCTGACATGCCGCTGCTCGAGCCGGGCGGAGAGGATGTCTGGGACAACCATTGCACTACGAATCCTTCGTTCGTGAAACATCCGAACGGTCAGTACTGGCTGTATTATAAATCGTGGAATTCGAGCGACTATTATAATTCCTCTCATCCGACGATTCGCGGCAACCGCAAGTACGGCCTGGCAATCGCCGATTCGCTCGAAGGGCCATATATAAAATACAAAGGCAATCCCCTCGTCGATTATTCCGGACTGGGTGGCAACAGGCAGCTCGAAGATGCCTATGTCTTTATCGAAGGCGGGAAGTTTAAAATGGTTGCCCGTGACATGGGAATCTTCGGCCATAATATCGGCCTGTACTTAGAATCCAATGACGGCATAAAGTGGTCGGAGCCGAAAATTGCCTATTATCCGGTCGATAAATACATCAAACAGCCGCCGGCTCCGCGTCACCTGAGCAAATACGGCCGTTTTGAGAGGCCGCAGGTTTTGGTAAGAGACGGCAAAGCGGCGTATCTTTTCACGACGTCACAGGGCGGAAAATACATGAGCGCCTCGGGATTTGTATTCAAGATCGATTGAGCCGCACAATGAGTGTGTATAAAATACCGCCTCGGATGTGAAAGATGTGTTAGATGGTCTGTTTTGCGGATTTATTTTGGTTGATTATGTTGCTATAATATAATTCAGAATGCGGCAATTTTTGGGCCGTTTGTCGATTTGCATTATTGTTAAAGACAAGACTCGATTCTATTAATAAGGGGAAAAGCCATGAAAACACTTCTGAAAACAAAATTATATGTTCTTCTCGGCCTTTTATTCGTGCTCTCCGGCTGCTCGCGGGTCGAAATTACCGGCAGAAGACAATTCAATCTCGTCCCCGACTCGATGATGAATTCCATGAGCTTCAAGAACTACGGCGAATTCATCTCCCAAAACAAACTCAGTACAAACGCAGAGAAGACACTAATGGTCAAACGCGTAGGCGAAAGAATTCAGAAAGCCGTTGAAAAATATTGCGAGGAAAAAGGCGTACAAGACAAGATAGCCGGCTACGAATGGGAATTTAATCTCGTGGAAGACCCGAACGTTAATGCATGGTGCATGCCGGGCGGCAAAGTCGTCGTTTATACCGGTCTTTTGCCGATTACTCAGACGGAGGCGGGACTTGCCGTTGTAGTGGGCCACGAAATCGCTCATGCCTTCGCCAAGCACGGCTCGGAAAGAATGACGCAGGGCCTGATTGTCGATATGGGCAGTATGGCCTTATCGAAAGCGCTCGAGGAACGCCCCGAAGAGACAAAGAATCTTTTTATGACATCATACGGGATAGGCTCGAAGGTCGGGATATTACTGCCGTACAGCAGGGTTCACGAAAACGAGGCGGACCATCTCGGTTTGATATTTATGGCGATGGCCGGATACGATCCGCAGGAGGCGGCAGTATTCTGGAAGAGAATGGCCGCGGCAAAAAAAGGCTCCCAAACGCTGGAAATTCTCAGCACGCACCCCGCGGATGAAACCAGAATCCGGAACATCGAAAAACTTCTGCCCGATGCCATGAAATATTACAAGCAACAATAAAAGCACTTGTGTTTTTATCTCAGGGATTCGATCTTCAGAATCCGAGGATCGTTTTCGGTGACAACAAGGCTTTTTTGCTTAGTCGTATCGGCGCCGAAATACTCGAAACACGCAACCAGCAGGTAATCGACGACCTGACGGATATCTTCGCCGCTGGTGCTTATCATCGCTTCGCCAACCCAGACAACTTCCTCCCGTACCGAATCAGTTTTGGTATTGCGAGCGAAAACTTTAATTACAAGCCGCTGGTCGTAAAACTTATCGTAATACGGAACATAAGTCGTATATCCGTAATAATAACTTCGCCGATATCCGCCGTAATATCCCATATAATAAGGATGGTAGAGCGGCATAAATCCGGACGAACTGTGTGAATCCATTGTCACCTGGAAAATAAGCCGATAGTTGGCCTGTTCGACGGACAAAGCAGGGACGTAATCGTAATATTTCAATAATTCCTCGATCTTGGCTTTGATTTGTTTGTCGAAGATTGGATTTTGCGAATTCGGATCTTCCGAGACGTAAACCGATGCTTTCTCTGTGAGTTGCTGCCCGGACTCGGAAAATCCGTTCACATGCACCCGATATCCCGTCGTACAGCCGGCACATATCGAGACGGTAATTAGAATCAGGCTCAATTTTTTCATTTTATATCCCCTTAAAAATAATTCCATTATTCATTCTTTTAGTAAAAAGGTGCCGAATTCCGGCTGCTCTATTTTTCCGCCGCGGCCGAGCCGGCGAGAGCGCCGGTTGACCAGCACATCTGGAGATTGTATCCGCCGCACGGGCCGTCGGCATCTATAACCTCTCCGGCGAAAAACAGCCCCCGGCAAATCTTCGATTCCATTGTTTTGGGATTTATCTCAGTGGTATCAACACCGCCGCGGGTAACGGTCGCTTCGGCAATCGGCCCGGTCCGAACAATCGAAAGCGGCACAGCCTTTATGAGCTTTATCAATTTCTTGCGCATTTCTTTTTTCAGGCAGCCGCCCTGCATAAACTCATCACAGCCCGCCTGTTCACATAATAAAACCGAGAGACGCTTCGGTATGAATTCCGCTATAATATTAACCACCTTTCTTTTCGGATTCGCCCCGATAAATTCGATAATACCGGTCTCAAGCTGCCCCTGTTCAAAATGCGGCGAGGTATCCATAATGATTCCCATAGGTGCATCCTCGCCAGGCAGATAATCGGTCAGGTAGCGGCTCATATTTTGTGCCGCAGGGCCGCCCAGGCCGTTATCGGTAAATATAACAGCTCCTTCGGCGATAATTTTTCTGTTCGTTATTCGTGTGGTTATTCGCACATTTGATAAAGCAGTTCCTGCAAGTTGTCCCGGCCATTTTTCGAGTGTCACAAGCGGCACCAACGACGCTCTGGCTTGGACGATGCGATGGCCGAACCGCCGGGCAAACCTATATCCGTCTCCGGTGCAGCCCGTCTTCGGCCAGGAAAGACCGCCGGTAGCTATAATCAGCTTTTCGGCAAAAATGCGTTCTTTTTCATCGGTAACGGCAAACATCTCATTTTCTTTTACAATATTGCCGACCCGCCTGCCGAATAAAAAATTCACGCCGAGATTTCCGGCCCTCTTAAGAAGAGCATCCCTGACATCACCTGCACGGTTGGTAGCAGGAAACACACAGCCGTCCCCTCGACTTTGCTCGGGACAGGCTTTTTCAACCATTGTTGGGACGTCCAGCTCGGCGAAAAATTCCCGTACATCCCGCGGCGAAAACTCGTGAAGACAATAACTTAAAAATCTTCCTTTTTCATCGAATTTACGGACGAGATCTCGCGGCTCGGCCTGATGAGTCAGGTTACAGCGTCCACCTCCAGTCAAAAGCAGCTTTCTCCCGGGAACCGAGTTTGCTTCAACCACAACTGTCTGTGCACCCTCAGCGGCGGAGAAAATCGCCGCAATCAAACCTGCCGGGCCTGCTCCAATGATACATATTTTTGTTTTCATATAAATCCACGCCAACAACAGCTTCGTTCATAAATCTAACCTGCCGATATTGCCCTGTCAAACAATAGTATTTAAACCATGTATCGGGGTGATAAGGTTCGTGTCGGGGGCAAGGTCGATACGAAAGAAGGGTATATAATCAGAGATGTAAAAAAACATATTCGGCACAAATCCGATAAAATATAGCTTACTAAAGTTAAAATCGATACCTCCGGCAAGAATTTTCAGGAAAGTTAAAATTTTCTTTTTTCCGGATATTTTTACTACCGTGCTTTGCCGAAATAATCGAAAAATATATTAGCCGGACACGATAATTGCTCGAACCGAAAAAGTTAAATTAGATAATTTCCGGCTGAGCGAGAAATAGAAATTTGGCGGATAACAGAGCCGCCAAGAGTAAATAAAGGAGACAAACAATGGCTGCTACGAAAGTCGCAGATAAAAGTATGACAATGTCCGAGATAAAAATGAAGGCAAAAGCCCTCGGTGTAACTCCCGGCAAAATGAAAAAGACCGAACTTATCCATGCCATCCAGGCGGCAGAAGGAAACGCTCAGTGTTTTGGGTGGTCTAACGGCTACTGCCCCAATATCGACTGTTGCTTTATGAAAGATTGCCTTAAAATCAGGCTGTAAATCCCATTATTCCGCCGATACTGTCGATTTTTTCGAAAAAGGGCGAATCTGCACCTGTCAATTCAGCGTCTATATGCACACAAAAACGCGGGTAAAAACAGTGCAATCTGTTGACAACGCTCGCCCGTCCGATTATTTTAAAAGTATTAAGAGACTCCCGTTTTGTCTCTTATATGTTCAAGTAATCTGGAGGAAAAATGCGAAGATTAGGATTATTAATATTTCTGACAGCTTCGGCGCTTATTTTTGCCGGATGCCAAAAAGACAAACCTGCGGCGGAAATGCCGGAAGCTGAAAAAACAGAAGAAAATAGTTCTGAAAAGGAGGTCGCTATGGGAACCACATTGCAATGGCTGGGTCATGCGAGTTTTAAAATTTCCAATAAAGACAAGGTTATATATATCGATCCATGGAAAATCAAAGACACTGTAAAAGATGCTAACGTGGTACTTGTCAGTCACAGTCATTATGACCATTACTCTCCCGATGACATTGCCAAAATCAGCGGCCCGGAGACAAAACTTATCGCTTCAGCCGATGTAATCTCCAAGCAGGGAGCGGGTGAACCGATTACGCCCGGTTTGACGATAGAACTGGACGGCATGACTGTACAAGGTGTTCCGGCATATAATCCCGACAAACAGTTTCATCCGAAGGCAAATAGCTGGGTCGGATTTATTGTCGAGATAGATTCCAAACGGATTTATTATGCCGGTGATACGGACTTAACCGAAGAAATGAAGGCTCTCGGTGATATTACCGTAGCGCTGCTTCCCGTGGGTGGGACTTATACGATGAACTTCTCGGACGCTGCCGAGGCAACCAAACATATCAAGCCGAAAATGGCGATCCCGTACCATTGGGGCGACATTGTGGGCAAGCGAAAAGACGCCGACGAATTTGCAAAAAAGGCACAGTGCGAAGTGAAGATTTTGGCACCCGGCCAGACTATAAATTTGGAATAGAAAGTTTTTTCATACAGTATATAATATACAGCGTTCATTATAAGGTAGGTCAAACTGGATTCAACCTTAATAAGAAAGGAGAATTCTTATGGACCAGGATGAACAACATCTGAGACTTCTTTCGATCTTTCATTACATACTCGGCGGGCTAAAAGCTTTATTCTCATGTATATTCTTTATTCATTTATTCATTGGCATAGCAATGCTTGCAGGTGCATTTGACGATGCGCCGGCTTTTATCGGACTGATATTTGTAGTTATGGCCGTCTTCCTTATTTTATTTGAATGGGCGGCTGCCGCGTGCATAATTATCGCCGGTAACAATCTTGCAAAGCGAAAACATTATATGTTCTGTCTGGTTATTGCAGCTATTAGTTGTATGTTTACCCCCCTTGGAACGGTCCTGGGTATTTTCACAATCATCGTTCTGATGCGTCCTTCGGTCAAGGAGTTATTCGACGCAAATAAAACGAATTAATGCCTTCTCTGTCTGTTTTTGAACAAGTTTCTTCGATCTGATAACGATAAAACCTCTTGACTAAGGTACGGACGAGAGCAGGCTTGAAATAATCATTCTCCTATTTGCCGGGAATATTGTGATTCGTATGACAACGGGGGCATTCGACCGTTTTGCCTTTGTAGTTCGGGGGGATTTTCAGCTTTAAGCCGCAGGCGCAGGTAAGAAAAACAAACTGATTGACCTTGCGCATGATATCGCCGACCTGCCGCATCTGACTCTGGAGACGCTGCTCTTTTTCGGCTTTTGCCTCGGCCTGCCGCAATCCGATTTCCTCTTTTGTCATTGCGGCGGCTGGAATTACGCTTTTTTTATGTGTTACTTCAGTAAAAGCGTTCGAGTAATCTTTGTAAGAAACGCCGTGTGTCAAACCGCGTAAAATCCTGATTCTTTCAGAGATCGGCGGATGAGTGCTGGTCAGGTTGGACAGTTTCATCTGCCCCTTCTTTTTGAAGGGATTGACGATATACATCGGGGCCGTCACCTTGTTGGCCGACGCCAGTTGTGGGGCCGGGTCGCTGGAAATTTTCTCCAAAGCACTGGCAAGTCCTTCTGGGTAGCGTGTCAGCCTGGCGGCGCCGGCATCGGCAAGATATTCGCGTCTTTGGGATAGCGCAAAGTATAAAAGATAGGCCATTATGGGAGCCAGAATAGCGGCAATTATCGCGACTACCATAAGCACTACCTGCGCCTGTCCGCCCCCTTGTCCGCCGCTCGAATATCTTCGGCGAGAACCGCCGAGCGAGCTATAAAACATGCCCCGCAGAAAGACCTGAGAAAGCAGAACGATCGAACCGAGCATTATACCGGCAAGTGTGACAAAAAGAATATCGCGATGAACGATGTGACTAATTTCATGCGCTATGACTCCCTGCAGCTCGTCACGATTTAACCGGGCCAAAAGTCCGGCAGTAACGGCGACAGACGCTGATTCGGGATTGCGGCCGGTGGCAAACGCATTGGGGGCGGGATCGTTAATGATGTAAATCTTCGGCATTGCCGGCAGTGCCGCGGCAATTTTCATTTCCTCGACGATGTTAAATAACTGTGGGTGAACATCGTGAGTTACCGGTACAGCCCTGCTCGCAGACAAAAAAATCTGGTCGCCGCTCGAAAGACTGACTAACGCCAATACGATCCAGATTATAGTGGCTATTACCAGACCAAAAAAACCACCCACCGGGTTTCTTGTTACGGCAAAACCAATCACAAAGCCCAGAAGCATCAGCACAAAAGCCATCATGACCATCAAAATGATGGAATTTCTCTTATTGGCTCTAATCAATTCCCACATATAAACAACAAGTTTTCAGTCAAAAAAGTTTACGTCTTTTAGCTCTGTTGTTTTTTGCCGAGTTATAAATGTTGTGTTATCATGTATAACTAAGTCGATAAAACAGCAAACTAAAAACTCACTTTAGGCACTTCCCGCTCAGCTTCAACCTCAATTTCGAAGAAGTCACGTTTGCCGAAGCTAAACATGCCGGCAATAATGTTCGACGGGAACATCTGAATCTTGTTATTGAAAGCCAAAACCTGGTCATTATAGCTTTGCCTTGCGAAGGCTATTTTGTTCTCGGTGCTACTTAGCTCTTCCTGAACCGCGAGGAAATTCTGGTTTGCCTTCAGGTCAGGATAATTCTCGACAACCAGCATGAACTTGCTCAGTGCTTCGCCGAGGGCCCCTTCGGCCTTCGAAGATTCGGCAACGGTTTTGGCTCCCATAGCCTGACTTCTCGCCTGGGTTATAGCCTCGAAGGTTCCTCGCTCGTGCTTCATATAACCTTTTGCCGTTTCAACCAGGTTGGGAATTAAATCGTGCCGGCGCTTGAGCTGAACGTCAATCTGCGACCAGGCATTATCGACCTGATTACGTAAACGAACCAGAGCGTTATAGATGCTTATTACAAATAAGACGAGCAGAACAGGAACGAGCAGGATTATCACAATAAAAATAATCATTCCTGACATAGGCTTTCTCCTCTCAATGAATTTCTACGCCGGTTTAGTACTATCCTCTTTTCTTCATTATTACTGCAATGATAATAATTACCACTGCAACTACTACTAATATCGTGTTGTACGTTTGCCAAGCTAAAATACAGTTCTGCCACATATTGTTCTCCTTTCATTGAATTGTATCATTGACCGAACATATCTATCAGTAATTGCTGAATTTTATTATCTTCATCGAGTTGTGCTCTGTCAAAAATATCTTTCAACTCGCCTTTGTCAAACCACAGACCGTCACCCTTACTGCATTTGTCGATAAGCAATGCAGGTTTCGAGGTACCAACTACAATCTTTTGCATTGCTTTATCGCAGATCGGACATTTCCTCTTTTTTTCCGTGTTCCCGGAATCGATCCTGAAAGAATCAAGCAATTTTCCGGTCTTTTCCGGTTCTCCCAGCAGAAGCTCAAGTTCTCCGGCGTCGAGCCAGATACCGTTGCAGGCAGTACAATAATCAATCTCAACCTCATTAAGTTCGAGGGTGATCATTGCATTATTTTTGCAAACCGGACAATCCATATCCTCTGACCCAGAATTACAGAATATAAATCCGAATTCTTTAAATCAACGTCTAAAGCTCACAGCCTCAACCGGCTGATTCTACTATTAAGACGCATAGTAATACAGAAAAATCGAAGATAAAATATTAAAAACTTCGATTATTTCCATCACAAGTCATATCGGCGTAAATCTGTAAAGTTCGCCTTTTTCTCTGTAAATCGGCATTTTATACGATTGTTCGCCATAATATATTTGCCGAGACGCCGCGTCAAGAGATGAAAATAAGGTTCCACAAACCATTACTATGTTTTCGATGTCATCTTTGCAGAAGTAACTATGGAAAGACTACGGATTTTTATACCGGCAGGTGGCTCGCGGCAAAAAAGATAGATATAATTATTGCTTGACGAGGTCATCTCGATATATTATTGATAAGCGCTTACCATAAACCAGGTTAATTGAAGGTATCGGGAAATGATAGTTGACTGTCATACACATATTGACTTTGCAGCCGGTGATGCTGCGAAATCGGAGCATCTGGCAGCGGCTGAAACCGTAGATGTTGCTATAGTTTTATCCACAATGGACGGGCCGATAGAAGATACTAATAAGAAATTGGCAGAATATGTCGACAAGCATAAAACAAAAACTATCGGCTTTGCGGTCGTAAATCCTGCGGATAATAAAACAAATGTCAATTATCTTCAGTCTGTCAAGGACAAGTTAGGACTCAAAGGTTTGGTCCTATATTGTTCGGCCTGTGATATGCATCCCGCCCACAGCAGGGCGATGAAATTCTACGAGTCGGCACAGGAACTCGGCCTTCCCGTTTTTTTCCATAACGGCGGAGCATCTATGAGAGCCGACTCTAATCTTAATTATAGCCAGCCATATCTTTTGGATGAGGTCGCTCGGGAATTTCCCGATTTGAAAATAATAATTGCTAATATGGGTTTTCCATTTATTGAGCAGACTCTTTTGATGACCGCCAAACATAAAAACGTCTATGCGGATTTGACGATAAAACCTAAAAACACATGGCAAACTTATAATACGGTAGTTGCCGCATACGAAAACGGCATGATGGATAAACTATTGTTCGGCAGCGGTTTTCCATCAGGTAACGCCGGGCAATGCATCGAAACGTTGCTTGGTTTCAACATGCTTATTGCCGACACAAACCTGCCAACGGTTCCAAGGGGCAGTATTCGCAACATAATCGAACGTAACACGCTTGAAGTGCTCGGAATAGATGCTGAAAGTTCGGAAAAACAGAATAAAAAGGGAAAAAAGCGAAAGAGCGAGGAATAACCAAGCGTTCTAAATAAAAAGTGGAAATCAGGCAATGATGGTTGGGCTTTTTTTAGAATGGTACAATGTTTGGGTTGGAGTGTAAGTTTTGTCACGGCGGCAACAGGTTACCGTACCAACATCTGCATTTTCCGAAAAATTTCAAGTGAGTCATAAA
Source organism: Sedimentisphaerales bacterium (assembly GCA_016933295.1). GTDB lineage: Bacteria > Planctomycetota > Phycisphaerae > Sedimentisphaerales > Anaerobacaceae > JAFGPS01. Next base: position 12,664 of record JAFGBG010000082.1, read on the forward strand.
AATATATAAAATTATATTCGTGTTTTTTTATTTAGTCACTATATTCGTAGTTAGCGTTTTATAGCTGGTATTTAAAGCCCCGGCAAAAGTATCGTTTATGCCGAATTTTATTCCTGGTATTTAGAAACGGTGAAGTATGGCTCAAAGAAGTAAATGGGGCACTAATCTCGGATTTTTATTTGCGGCTATAGGCTCGGCTATAGGATTAGGTAATATCTGGCGTTTTCCTTATGTGGCATACGATAACGGGGGAGGTGCCTTTTTAATTCCATATTTTGTCGCATTGTTTACGGCAGGAATACCAATTCTCATGCTGGAATTTGCCCTGGGACACCATAAAGAAGCCTCTGCTCCTATGGCTTTTAAGCACATCGACAGCAAATGGGAGTGGCTGGGCTGGTGGGCCGTATGTTTTGTTCTGTTCGGCATTTCACTATATTATATTGTCATCATCTCCTGGTGTGGCAACTATATGTTTTTCTCTCTAACTCATGCATGGGGAGACGACCCGAACACATTCTTTTTTTGCGAGTTCCTGAAAGTCCCCTTCAACCAAACTCTTCAAGCTCCGGCGGTCGAGTCGGTCTGGGATATTACCGGCTTTCGTTGGCCTATCGTCGCTGGTGTGGTAGTTATCTGGCTAATCAACTGGTTGATTACTTACGGCGGAATCGAGAAGGGCATAGAACGAGCAGTAAAAATTATGATGCCGCTGTTATTTATAATTACCGCGGCTATTATTATCTGGGCGTTATTCCTGCCCGGCGCCAGCAAAGGAATAAAACACTATGTGACTCCCGATTTTAACAAAATCACGGACTTAAAGGTATGGATATCGGCATACGGGCAGATTTTCTTCTCATTATCGCTTGGTTTCGGCATCATGATCGCTTACTCATCTTATCTTTCCCGCAACGCCAATATATTCAAAAACAGCCTGATTGTCGCATTTTCGAATAGTTTTTACGAGGTCTGTGCGGGATTCGGCGTCTTTAGCATTTTGGGATACATGGCTACCAAGCAAAACCAGGAAATCGGCGAGGTGGTAAGCAGTGGGATCGGGCTGGCATTCGTGGCATATCCCAAAGCGATATCATTACTTCCGTTCGGGCAGCTTTTCGGTTTCCTGTTTTTTTTGCTGCTTATGATAGCAGGCATATCTTCATCAATTTCCATTATCGAGGCTTTTACAGCCGCAATCATGGACAAATTCGATGTTCCTCGCAGGCCAGTCATTACCACCATATGCGTGCTGGGATTTTTAGGTTCGCTGTTATTCGCCACTAATGTAGGATTACTTTGGCTTGATATAGTAGATCATTTTCTGAATCAATATGGCCTGATAACCGTCGGCATTGTAGAGGCACTCGTTATCGGATGGCTCTACCGCACGGATAAGCTTAAAGCCCATATCGTATCCAACCTCGGCTTGAGCGGCACACATCATAAGGTTTTCAATTATGTCGTGCTGCAACTCTGGATGTATTGCATCCGTTTTATCACACCCGTGGCGCTAGGAATCGCCATTGTTCATAGTCTCATCCAGGAATTTTCAGAATCCTACTCGGGCTATCCTATTTCCGGAGTTATCGTGCTTGGTGTCGGCTGGCTGTTAATTACCCACATTATTGCATTCGAGCTATCGGGATTGCCCTGGAAAGTGGAACGAACTACAAAGAGTGAGTGAAATTACTTTGGTTTGAAACCTTCGAGTTCCCCGCTTGTGTACTTCCGGCAGGCTTTTTCAAGATCAATATCACCGATATTGGCCAGCGTACAAAGCCAGGCAAAAACATCAGCGAATTCCTCTTCCCTGTTTTCATGGTCTTGAGAGGCAAGTGCGGTAGCAAGCTCTCCGACTTCCTCGATGAACCACAAAAACGTGCCGGGGATACCTCTTTCCCTGTCCCGCTTTTCGTATTTTTGTGAGATCAGCTTTTGAAATTCTCTGATATGCATTTCATTACCTCTATAACGGCTGGTTTTGCCTGATTTTTCTGTTAGGTTTTAAAGCCTTGCTTTTCCTGAGTATTCCAGGTTTCCGGGATTATTTGCCGCAAATTCTGTCGGCTCTGATATCGATTTTTACTTATTAACTTGTGTTCTTTGCTCATTCTCAAAGTTGAGAAACCAAAAGCATGGGGGCATTATTGTGCATTGACGTCTGATATTGCAAGTATAATCCCACACTATAGACGTAAAATTTACGAATCCCGGGCTATGCTTTCACATGCTGTTTACTTAATTAGTGAGGCATTTTGGAAGGCAAATAATTTAGGCATGTAAAATACTTGACACCTGAGGGATTCCGATATAGAATTTTTCGCGATTTGATATTTTTTCATGGAGATAAAAATGGCGACAATCCAGCCCAACATAGCTGTTGAGTACGCTGAGAATGCAACGATAGTCAGTTTTACCGACGAAAAAATTCTCGAAGAAAAGGATATATACTCACTGCAGGAATCGATTATGTCTGTTATTGAACAGGCCGAACGAATTAACCTGATTCTGGACTTTGGAAACGTGAAATTTTTGTCCTCCGCTGTTCTGGGGCTTCTAATTAGGGTTAGTAAAAGAATTTACGAACGTGACGGTCATCTGAGACTCTGTAATATAGATCCGAAGATTTATGAGATTTTTAAGATAACGAGGCTAACCAAAACGTTTGACATTTATAAAAACGTTGAAAGTGCAACCAAAGATTTATCCTGATTAAGCCAATCTTTAGTTGTTTTTTTCTCGTATTCAAAAATATATTTGTAGAAGCCTTGCTATAAGCCTGATTATGACGTCAAAAATGCCAGCGAGTTACTCGATAGTCGTTGAAAGTAAAACTTCTGCTGTTACCGATGTATTTCAGCAGATTCAGGCTAAACTTGTGGAACATAATTTTGGCAAAGATGATATTTTCGCCGTACATTTGACCCTTGAAGAAGCCTTTCTAAACGCCGTCAAGCACGGCAATAAGCTGGATCCGTCTAAAAAAGTTAAGGTCGATTACTCCATAGATGCTGAGAAGGTTGAGATTTCTATTACAGATCAGGGGCCGGGTTTCCGGCCGGAAAATGTTGAGGATCCCAGATTAGGTGAAAATCTCTTTAAGCCCGGAGGCAGAGGATTGCTTCTTATGAATTCATATATGGATATGGTTAAATTCAACGAACAGGGCAACAGTGTTTCTATGGTCAGATATAAAGAAAAACCTTATCTTACGAAGAATCCGGACTCATAAGAGACACCACCGATGGAGATTCTTCCGTATTTTAAAAGGACGAGTTTTGTGGTAAACAAAGACAGGTATTATCAATTTTCGTTTAAAACTCTGCTGTTTTATGCTCTTTTTTTAATTTTAAGCGGTTGTAATAGTCCCGAGGAACCAATGCCGGAGATCGTTTTCAGTCCCGGCAACGAACACATATTAGCCCCTCCTATCATTGAGCATCCGAGAACATCTAACGATGATTCCTACGATAATGATGTTCCGAGGACATGGTATCCTCCATCCGGTGCGGAGAAGCAATGGACGGCGATAATTGTTCATCATTCGGCGACCGAAAAAGGAAATGCCGCAATATTTAACAAATGGCACATAGAGCAACACGGCTGGGATGGAGTCGGTTATGACTTTGTTATCGGCAACGGCACCGATAGCGGCGATGGTCAGGTCGAGGTTACATTCCGATGGAGACAGCAAATCACCGGTGCTCACTGTAAAACCCCCGATAACTGGGCCAATGAAGATGGAATAGGAATTTGCCTTGTGGGTAACTTCAATAATTACAGGCCCACTGAACGCCAGATGCAATCGCTTGTGAATCTGACTCGTTTTCTGAAAAAACGTTATGGAATTTCAAATAGCCGTATCTACGGACACGGCACTACTCCCGGTGCCAATGTGACCGACTGTCCCGGGAGCATGTTCCCGATTGCAAGATTCAAATCGATGGTCGGCTCCTGAATTTTATCGATTCATAAATAATTAGCGGCGGGATAAGTCCGATAAATCCGGTTGCAAACTTATTTATCCTCATTTTCGAGCCAAATCAGGCTATAACTTCTCGGTAAGAAAAGTCTCCCTGTTATTATACCGAAGTTTTGTTACCAATATTTTTATAGAAATTTTCAAAGGGAGTCTGATTTATGGATATGTACGAGTCACTGTTATCGCCGGCGTTTGTATTGAACGAACAAGTTGCAAGACAGCTTTATGAAGTTTTACCGGAGCAGGGCCTTACAATCTTAATCATGGACAAAAAAGGCAATATATGGCCAAGTGATTCTGAAGAATTTGCTAAGTTTAATATTAACGGGGTGGATTTAAAAGAGCTACGTGACAAAATTGACGACGGTGTCGAGCCTGTTATCACTCAGATCGATGATTGTAGTATTATCGCCTCGCAGTTGGCTACTGAGCGTAGTAATTGCGGGTACATAATTATCATCCTGCCGCAGTACAGCCCCGAATCGACTTTAATAAATATCACATTAATTGAGACGTTACTCAATCAATTCAATCTGATAGCTAATCTTCTCGAAAAGAACAACCTCCTTTATGAAGCTCAGATACAGAAATATCGCGATCGAATCCACAGCGAAATCACCTTAAATTGAGTTTCTATTTACTGACATTCCAATAAAAGCCGAAATCAGCCAAAGCGGCTAAAATTGACTTTCAACAAAGTTTGAATTGCCTTCAGGGATATAATTATTATAATGAAAAGGCAGTTATGGAGTATAGCGGAATAAAATGATATTCCAGCTTTTTCTCCTGAGTAGATGGCGATTTTGTACGAAAATTGCCGCATGATAAGTCATATGACAGGAAAATAAACGATATAAGCTATTCATCAAGGGAATAAAGTGAAATTCCAGGTTTTCAAGAACGGCCGTATTGTTGATAACTTTACTCTATGCGGGGCGTATCTATTCGGCGGAGATGGAATCTGCATTCGGCGGGCGCAGGTTGAATTCAAGGATGGATGTATCCACTGCCACAAGTCGAATCTCGTAACGGCGGGGCTGGCACTGCTGTGGCCGATAGATGGATTCGGTCAGGTACTTTTGCCAACGACATGTTTACCCGAGCGTGAAAAACCATATATCTTAAACGTCGAATTAGCACGTGCCAAACTTATGCAAATAGTTAATAAACGGGAGGATTGGTCATTTTTCAACAATGTCCACGGGCTGGCGGAATCTTCAGAAGAAGCTCAGGATTTATTTATCCGCGCGATTCAAAACATCGCCGAGCCGTCTCTGGCTTCGAAACTGGCGGACGAATCGCTAAATAAAGCTATCGTTATCGCCGAAAAGCTGGCAATCAAACAGGCGGAATCCCTCTTTCAGACCAGAAGTAAAAGCCACGGTTTCGGACGAGGCTGCTTCGGATGTCGAGTAGATCCCCTCGAAATTGATAATCCTATTTATGTCGAGAGGCTGCTGGAACTGTTCGGATCAGCCACAATCCCGATTGAATGGTCGAAAATAGAAGCCGATAAAGGCAATTATGATTTTTCAACTATCGATGCCTGCATCGAAATGCTCGGCAATAAAAAGCTGGCTCTCACTGCGGGGCCGCTGCTTTGTTTTTCAAAAAAATATTTACCTAAATGGATGATTCAGAGCAAGGCCGGATTCGAAAAGATACGTGAGACTGCATACCAGTTTGTATCCGAGGTGGTTTCCAGATACAGCGGAGCCGTCCGCGCCTGGTATGCGGTTAGCGGCTTAAATGCGTTTAATCATTTCGGATTCAGATTCGAGCAAATTCTCGAAATGACCCGAGCGGCGAATATGGCCGTGAAGCAGGCAAGTGACAAGGCTATTAAGATCATAGAGGTGAGCAATCCCTGGGGCGAATATTATGCGACTACACCCAATAGTATTCCCCCGTTGGTATATATGGATATGGTTGTGCAAAGCGGCATTAATTTCGACGCTTTCGGACTGCCGATGCAGTTCGGTAGTAATCAATCCGGGATGCATATCAGAGATATGATGCAAATATCGGCGATTCTTGATTCATTTGCGCCAATAGCCAAGCCTTTATATATGACCAACGTGGAGGTACCGAGCCAAAGCAGCAACGGCCAACAGGATAAGGGGCTCGGCGGTATATGGCACGAGGAATGGAACCAGTCGTGTCAGGCAAAATGGATTGAGCAGTTTTATAAGATTGCGATGAGCAAGACATTTGTGAATTCCGTCACTTATTCGAACCTTATTGATACGGACGACAGCACAATAGGCTGTAGCGGACTTTTGACCGACCAGCTCGAGCCGAAGGAATCCTTTATAGCTCTAAAAAAAATTCACGATGGTATTTTTAAACGATAAATTAATGATTAACCGCAGGCTTTAAGGAATAAAGCGATACTATATGAATGAATTCGGCCGGAACAAGATTCAATCATTTGCTTTTATTATAAGCGTATTAATAGCCTTCGGCTTATCCTGTTGTTTCGTCTGGCATTTGACAGGTCTCGAACGTGCCGTTAATGCAAATGAAATCTTGTTGGACAGTAAAATAAATCCGAATCATGCTCCTTTGGCAAGTATGGCAAGATTGCCCGGCATAGGTCCGGCACGTGCCGAGGCAATAATAACCTATCGGGAAAATTATCGTATAAAAAACGGAAATGACAGGCCGTTCCGGAATCTCGACGATCTGCAGAAGGTGAACGGAATAGGTACTAAAATCGCGCAAAACATGAGCAACTGGTTGAAATTTGAATAAAGTAGAGTAACTAAGATATGGGCGAATGGGAAATAAATAAACCGATCGGGCAATGTTCCGGAAGCGGCAAAACAATCGAATACGGTGAAGAATATTTCGGCGCTTTAGTGGAAACTGAAGAAGGCCTGCAGCGACGGGATTTTTCCGCCGAATACTGGCAGAGCGAAAAACCTGATGTGTTCTGCTTCTGGAAAACAAAACTGCCGAATCCGGACCAGAAGAAACAGATATTCGTCGATGACGATATGTTAATGGCCTTTTTTGAAAGGCTTGAAAAAGAAACCGAGCAGGAGAAAATAAATTTCCGTTTCGTTCTGGCGCTGATACTTATGAGAAAAAGACACCTCAAGTACGATCAGACCAGGAACGACAGCGGCAATGAAATATGGCAACTGAGAGTGGTTGGTGATAAACAAATCGTGGAAGTAGTTAATCCCCACCTCGGCGAAGAGCAAATCGAGCTGCTTACATCGCAAATAGGTCAAATATTGCAATCGGATTTATAAACACGGAGCTTAAATGAAAAAAGCGAGATATTTCACCGCGTGTGTTACCGTATTACTGGTTCTTGCCGGATGCGGTCCTGGTATACGAAAACCGCTGAAAATATGTCCCGGCAAAAATTCCGTTGCCGAAGCCCTTATGGCTCTGCAATCTCAATCTCAAAATATGGTGCCACTCTATGCCAGAGGAAAATCTCGCCTGCAATATTACGACGAGAAGGGAAAAAAACGCAAGGAAAACCTCGACGTTGTCAAAATACTCGTGAAATCCCCGGAGGAAATTTATCTTCAGGGCGATAAGTCTGTTATCCCAAAAGCAGTCATACTCGGCGCGAACGAACGTGAGTTTTGGCTGGCGATAAAACCGGAAATCAGCTCTTACTGGTGGGGCCGGTGGTCCGACCTTGATTCCTCACAGAACCTTCTGATGAATCCGAAGACTTTAATCGAAGCCCTCGGGATTGCCGCAATCGATATGAATGCGGAGTGGTCTTTGTCGAACGATGGCCCTTTCGACATACTCACAAAACGAATCGACGGCATGATAACAAAAAAGATATATATTTACTGCTTTGATTATACAATCAGGAAAATCGAATATTTCGATCTGAATGGACAGATGCTGGCTTGTGCGGAACTCGATTCATACAAAGATGTAACCGATAATTTTTCGGTTCCGGGTTATATCAAAGTCACTACATTCGGCGAACAGAAGGAAGATTCAATAATTATCACCTTTAATCTTGGCTCCATAAAACAGAAACAATTCAGCGAAAAACAGAACGAGTTTTTCGAAAGGTATCCGTCACGGAGCTATAAGAATCTTTACAGGCTTGAAAACGGAAACTGGATTGAGCTAAAACAATAAAAAAACAAAGGAATCTTATGCAGACAAAACTACGGGATAAAATCGGTCAGGGCGTTTTTATTTTAGACGGAGGTATGGGGACACAACTGATTGCCCGTGGCGTTAACGCCGGGACATGCAACGATTATCTTAATATCGAAGCCCCTGATGTTATTTCCGAGATTCATCGTGCCTACCTGCAGGCCGGCAGTAATGCGGTGACAACCAACACTTTCGGCGCCAACGAATTCGCACTGAAACGGCACGGACTTGCAGACGAAATCGAAATGATAAACAAAACCGGCGCCCAAATCGCCCGCCGGGCGGCCGGACAGGATAATTACGTGCTTGGAGATATCGGCCCGACCGGCGATTTTCTGGAGCCTTTGGGCGCTCTTAAACCGGCAGAGTGCAAGGATGTTTTCGCCCGACAGGCCGAAGCGCTTATAGCGGGCGGCGCCGACGGTCTTATTATAGAGACGATGACCGCCATCGATGAGATAACAATCGCAATCGAAGCGGCTAAATCGGTCTGCGGCGATGTGCCCGTTTTTGCTTCCATGTCATTCGATAAAGCCGGCAATGACTTCAGGACCATGATGGGAGTCGATGTAAACACGATGGCTCAGAAGATTGTTCCGCTCGGCATCGAAGCCATAGGCTTTAACTGCGGCACGGCTACCTTAGACGAATATATAGAACTGGCAAACAAACTTTTCTCGGCGGCCAAAAAAGTATCGGATGATGTTTTGGTTTTCGCTCAGCCCAACGCCGGCAAACCGGAGCTGATTGACGGCAAGGCCGTTTATAAAGTTTCGCCGGAAGATTTCGCCGCGGCGGCGGAAAAAATATTTTCCATCGGCATTAATATAATAGGCGGTTGCTGCGGAACCGGCCCGGAACATATTGCCGCTTTCGCCGAAAAAATAAAGATATCACGCTAACAGTTTCGACCGAATAGAACTTATACACATACCTGTTTCATGCTGTGTTTAAGATTTTTGTGATTTGTTCGATGGTTTTTTGGGTTGCGCCCTGATTTTTACTGATGACTTCCCGGCCGTTATTTGCGATTCGTTCGGCATATTCCGGCTCATTAAGGCATTTTTGCATTGCCGCAAGCAATTCTTTTTGGTCATGAACCATTATCGCGCCATTATTTTCGACAAGCGCATCTACCGTCTGTTTGAAATTGAAGGCATGTGGGCCGAATATCGTGCATTTGCCTAACGCGGCGGCTTCCATCATATCCGAGCCACCCATCGGCACGAGCGACCTGCCGACGAATATTATCTTTGCCAGGCAGTAGAATTTTCGCAAATCCCCCATAGTATCGCCGAGAATGACCGGAGGTTTTTTAGAGTAGTTAATGTCAGTTCCTTTAATCTCGCTATATCGAACAAAGTCAAAGCCGGCATCGGCAATCAGTTGTGCAACTTCATTGAATCTTTCCGGCTTTCTGGGTACAATTACGACCCGAAGGTCTTTATGTTTTTTCTGCCGCTGCAGTTCAGTAAAGACCTCAAGAATGATTTTTTCCTCGCCCGGCCCTGTAGCGCCCGCAACCCATAACCTTTCATCGCCGATATTTATTTGTTCAGCGAGAGTATCCGTCCCTTCGACTTTGTCTGTAATTTGTGCCGTATCGTATTTGAGTGAGCCGGTAACAACGACACTATCCTGCCGGCCTCCGATTTCCTTAAAACGATTAGCATATTCTTGCGTTTGGGCAAGGATTAGACTGACTTTTCGGAAGGTTTTTTTAACAAAGGGCTTTATCAGGTTATATCTGGAAAAACTTCTTTCACTGATTCTGCCGTTCACTATTATAACCGGAACATTCGAACGCTGTGCCAGATCTACAAAATTAGGCCAGACTTCCAGCTCCATCAGCAGGCAAATCGCCGGGTTGAGCCTGGCAAATGCTCGGCGCATTACACAGGAAAAATCGAAAGGAAAATAAAAAACCAAATGCTCTTTACTAAAAAGATTGTTCGCTCGGGCAAATCCGGTATCGGTAGTTGTGCTGACTACAATCTCGAATTCGTGAAATTTCTTTCTAAGCTCTGTTACAACAGTTTTTGCCGCATTAACCTCGCCGACACTGACGGCGTGAATCCAAATGCATTTTCGAGAGTTATCTTTTCGGTTGATTTTGCCGAAACGCTGCTCCCAGCCGGCTCGATAACGTTTGTGTCTGAGAGCACGATAAATTATTACGGGGCTGTAAGCCAGCCCGGCGAACAAATATAAAAAATCCAGGACATATCTCATTCGGATATCCAAAAACGAGCAAAGATATTAAACAGCAGTCCAATGATATTTGCCAAACGTGAATATGTCAAACAATTGCCGGATTGTTTAAAAAGGGATTTTTGCCGCCGAAACTGAAAAACCGACGGGCAAAATGATTAGCAGAATTATATTTTCAAGTCTTTACTGTGGGGTTGAATCAAGCCAATTTTCTGCGAACACGGTAAAATCAAGAAAATTGATAATACTGTCCGGGCTATAACGTGGCGCAAGGTTAGCTTTTATATTCCAGTTGGATGAGGTCGGTGTCGCAAGCCATGCTTCGGCAAGAGATGCAAGATCTAAAAAGTCAACAACGCCGTCACCTGTCTCTGGTGCAATATCTCCGGTTAAACGGGCGGGAATACGCTTGAATTCAAGGGAAGGGGGATCCTGACCTAATAATCCTCCGCCCCGCAAAACAAGGTTGAATTCCGTAAAAAGATTCATACCGATTATACCGTCAAGATAACCACCTTCAGGTGAAGCTACATCGAGCATAACAACGGGAACATTTGTGAATCGTAGCCAATCACCAAGGGCGGTGATTTCAAGAGAATCTATGAAAAAACCCGGCTCAACTGTGATTTCGCCGGTGACATCCTGAATGTCCACTTCAAAATCCGGATTAGTGGGATTAAGTCCGAGCCTCGCTCCAATAACGGAGCCGACAACCGTGATCTGTGCTCCCGTGTCCAACATAAAGCGGTCCTTGTCGATTGCACTATGATCTTCGTTTTGTAAATCCACACTACTTACGAAAAAGAGGCTTTGAGCTAAATTTCCTATAATAGTTGAAGGAGTTCCGGGCCGGAAAATTAATTCGAAGATAGCCTCGTAGTCGGGAATGTATTGTATATTGACTGCACCTGAAGGAATAAGATTCAAGGGTATTCGGTCGGCATAATCCGGTATTCGGGAATCGGAGTGATCGTAAAATCGTATGTCAGGTGACGTATAGTTATTGCCGTCATAGGTAACCGATATTTGATTATCGTTGAAAATAGCCGTTACAAAGTTCACGCTCATCGGCGAACCGATGGCAGTCGGTAAATCCGGCCCGCCCAGCGGTGGCTCGTCACCGACAATAATGGATACATTGCTCTGCCCGACCATATTGGAATCGTCCACCGTCATCGTTTCATGATCGATTGCCGCCAACCCGTCAATAAAGAGCGCCAGCGGCTGGCTCACTCTTCCAAATACCGAGTTTACAGCGCCAACAATTTCCACGGAACTCGGTGTCACTAAGTCGGCATCATAGATACCGGCCCTATTAGCACCGGTATAGCTCATTATGTGAGCGGCAGCACCTGTATCAAAAAGACCGATGATGAAATCCGATTCCGGATCATTGGTTAAATAATTGCCCGCGACCGACATATGAGTTTCCGCCACCCAGTCGTAATCATCCGAATGCTTATTGGTTACAACAACTGCGATTCGTGGAACAAAGCCGGCTACAGGAGGAGAATCAATATTATTGTCGAGGGCCTGCAGTTCGGCTGATTCCAGAGAAAAGAGCCTGTCATTTGGTATCGACTTTTGTAATAAATTTTTCTCCTCAGGGAAACGTATTGCCTTTATACGCCCGCCGGGACCTGCGAGCCAGTCAACTTTTTTCCGCTGCCAGCCGGATTGCTCGGCTCGAACGTAACTTCCGCAAAATGCAGCAATTATAAGCAGAATTAAAAAGAGTCGATTCAGCCTGTATATTTTCATTTATTCACACTCCATACCATATTTTCAACAATTTTAATTATAACATATTTAGTGACGATTTTCACTCGTAAAAGCGGGAAACCGCCGTTTATACACCTTTTTTTAAATTATTATGCACTCTGTCCGGCGTAAATCGGCTCTAAATATTAGTTCCTTTCGGCTATATCTGTGTGACGTAAAAAAACGCCGCAGAAGCAAAAACGCCGCAATAAACCGGCTTACTCTTGACATATACGGCAATTTCGTGTAATTGAGCGATATATTTAGTCCCCGTAGCTCAATTGGATAGAGCGTTGGCCTCCGGAGCCAGAGGTTGTGCGTTCGAGTCGCACCGGGGATACTTAAGCGTGATGTCGGAGATATTTCAAATATTGAAGGTTTAACATCAACACTGTAATCCACAACTAAGGATGCAATATAGGCTCCTTGCCCCCCTTATTATTGGCCAGAAAACGCCGATTCTTGTAAATAGTATTCAATGCACTGCACGAAAAAGGGAGCGTGACATCCGAGGATAACGGGAGCCAGAAGTTCCGCAATTTCGCCTCTTTCATTTTACATGAGATGTAAGCAGAGCGAGAGCTATCGCTTGATTAGAAATCATACGTAATCATTCAGGTTCATAGTCTAAATCGAGTTTTGCTAACCAACACGGATGTGTTTACGGATCCACTGGGGAATATTACGCACTTTGTAGTAATGGGCCATCGTGTAGAAACACGTTGAAGAGCAGTGGGATAAGCAAGTCTCCTTTAGGGCCTTAAGTTTTTCCTCATCGAATTTAGGTTCCCAGATTCGACCCCAATCATGATCGTAGTCGATCAGGTCAAAACAGGGCGAGAGTGTGCCATCCGGTCGGATAAGGGCGCCATTATGTCCTGCACGGCAATCCCAGGGCTTTAGAACATTTCTCATCCGGTCCTTGAAGGCTTCAAGGTGCTCAATGGAGTTGACCATGGGCCAACCCCTGCGATGTTTATCGATAATCCAGTCCAGTAAGGCGTCCACTTCATCATACTTGTCGGGCGTAATGCTCAACATGTCGTCTCTATGAGAGTAATGATCTGCATTAGTAATAGCCTGTGGCGGTTCATTAAGATGGTAGTCCGTTGCGATATTGTTCTGGTGTGCGATTTCAGTCAACAGTTTGACATCTTTGATGTTGTTTCGGCAGATATTGATATTAAAAAAGACGATGTAGGCGTATTTCTTTTGTCGTTCCACCAGATATCGAAATTGGGGCTCAATCCGCAGAAGCGCTTTGGGCAGGCCTTTAAGCGGCCAGATGCAATCAACAGCCAGGTTGATGGCCGCCACGCCCGCCTTGCCAACCTCGTCTATAAAGGCCCTGTCCATCAGATAGCCGTTCGTCGGTAGATACATGAAGAATCCTTTGTCGGTACCGTAGCGAATGACATCCAAAACAAAGTCTTTCCGCAACAGCGGCTCTCCACCCATGAGAGGAACGACACGGCAACCGACCGAGTGAAGCCAGTCAATGGCACTCTTAGCGGTATCCAGATCCATGCCGGGACGGTTGTTATTAAATTGGAAGCAATAGTGGCAGTCGATGTTACACTTCCATTCTGTGTAAAGGTAACATAGGACCGGACGGAATTCCTTAGGGTGAATGCGGGAGTAAAAGTAGGGAATAACCCATCGGCGAAAAGCACGAATGCCGTTCAGGGTCTTATAGCGAGTAGTTTCAAACATAATCCTATCCTTTCATGGAGCTTAGGACAGACTCTGTTTTCTCACTATTTTCTAAAGGACTTCACTTTCTCAGGCTAATGGGCAGGCACTCTTTGTAATCTCACTTTCTTCATTTTCATATCCCCGTCGATGCCCAGCAAATGTCGAGAGTGCCTGGGAGACTTTACGTCCAGTTCGAAAATCTGGAAAATATCACTGGTAATAAGTATAAACCACAGCAAATGTCGGGGCAAGGCTTTTTTGACGAAACCTCTTAAAATTGATTATTGACTATTGTTTTTCTGTGTGTCTTCCCATTTGGCTTCGCTCGGGACAGGACTTACTCTCTTACCTCGTAGGAGGGTTCTTAATCAGGTGCTCAGTAGTAGTCAAAGGACTCTGATGGGTTCGCTTCTGTCGAGATTGTAAATCCACAATATGACCTCTTTTTCAGGGATTGAAAACACGACAATTTTCAGGTGACAACATGTCTCCAAAATGTCTCCACAGACACTGATTTTTCCCATATCGAGTCCTAAAAAAGGTCGTTTCCTAATAAATAACGCACTTCGAATAAAAAAATCGGGCGTAAATAGTATTCAATATTCCGTGCGCATATTAACATTTTTCCGTGCTGAATTGTATACCCCTTGCATCAACAACAGTCTCTTCTGTCATCGGAGTTATAGGATTATCGAATTCTTCATAGTACATTGACTATGGCTGATTTGCATCAGTACTGCGTGTGCTGCCGCCTCGTCGCCTGCCAATTGAATTTGGATCCCTTGGTCTTAATATGACTCCTCTTGTCTCGACCGGGCCTTCCGGATGACGTATATTATATCTTGTATATCGCCATTCTATATTACCAATTGTTTTCTCTATAAAGTTATAGAGGTTCGGGTCGTACTCTTTCAATTCCTCTCGATTACCTACATGGTTGTGGACACCGTCGGGCTCGCCCGACCTGCTTCTGGCGCAGCAGTCAAAATATGCCTGAATTCCTTCGGCCCAGTATTCTGCTTGATTTGATGCAGAATACGTCCTGTCCCATAATCCCTGACTCCTTGCATCATCGAAAACTTTTCTGAGATCACGATTCCAGTTAGGATCTATCCGTCTTAAATTACCGTCGATGCAATGGCCGAACTCGTGAATCATAATATTCTCTCGGCGGTACCTGTCCCCCGGATAGCAAAGCAGATTTTCCTCGCCAAAACTTGTCAGAGTAGCTCCGCCGTAACCCCTGACACGCCTGTTTTGTTGAGCAGCCGCAGCCGGATCGGATCTGTAATATTCCGGTACTTCTGAGACCTCTTCTTCGTAGGCAATTATGACAAGACGGGTGTTCCTCTTTGCCATTGCGTCGAGAATATCTTTTCTTTTGGCAAGGACATGACTTGTCAGATATCGTGCCTCATAAAAAGCTTCATCGGCCACCTTATCAGAACCCATTACCGCAATACCACCGACATCAAGATACTTTTTGTAGAAATTCGGATCGAATCTCCTGTCTATGGTCTGAAATTTTTCAATAATCGATTGCGGCAAAGGTGAAACCTTTGCCTCGCCAAGGTCAAGCGGTTTATCCTGTATAGCCGAATCCGCCCAGGCAATGCCGGCAAAAATTAGAACTATCCCTGTCAAAAT
Organism: Sedimentisphaerales bacterium; assembly: GCA_016933295.1. Lineage (GTDB taxonomy): Bacteria > Planctomycetota > Phycisphaerae > Sedimentisphaerales > Anaerobacaceae > JAFGPS01. The sequence continues at coordinate 28,109 of JAFGBG010000082.1, forward strand.
GAAATGTTTATGCATAACCATACTCCTTCAAAACTTTTATTGAGATGTCTTATATTCTCACGAATGTGTCATAACTCTCAAGGAAACAAGCATTTGTACCTTTGAGTTGGAGCTATTGCACAAAATTATATAGAATGAATAATCTGACATTTCCCGGCTACCGTCAACTACAAATTTTTCAAACGGCAGCCGTTTCTTCGATTTTTAGGTAACATACTTTTAATTTTACGCCGCAATTCTACGGGTTTCAATCCGTGATTGTTTACGTTGACCAGCAGTATTTAGGGCTCTGATAGCACGGCTTCTAATGTATAATTTGCTTAACGGCTTGTCTGTTGTGTTTCGCCGGATCGATTCAACTTCATGCCCAGCCATCTTTCGAGGTTCGAGTAGAAAAGCTCTCTCTGCTCCGGCGTGAAGTTTCTTACACCTGTGCCGTGGTGACTTTCCGGCACGACAATCTTTATGGCGTCCGTTCGTCCGGTGAGCTGCATTTGTGTCGAAGCCCAGGCATCCAGCCCGCCGTAAATGTAGATAACGTGGTCGGCTTCATATTGAAGAAAGTGATTAACAAAATACATCGTTGCCGGATTAAAAACAATTTTTGCCCCCGGCGGACATATCACGAGATTCGTAGGATTCTTCAGAGCTTTCATATATGGCCTGAAGTCCGTGATGTCATAGTTGTAATAACCGATCTCCGTAAAAGCCTGGTACAGGAAAGGCTCGAACGGTTTTCTGCCCTGGTCGGAATAATATCGCATTGTGTTGATCCTGTTAAAATGCGAAACCATAGTCTCGGCAGGCGCATTCGGTTCGGGAATTGAGTCCGGAGCGGTTCCGTATTGCCAGAACGCATAAGGATATTCCAGCACGCCGTATTCGTAACCCTCTGCTATACCGTTTTCAAGCATCTCGAAAGTCGTTCTTGTTCCGGCGTTTTCCTTGATTAACGGCAATAATTCATCTTCGCGTTTGAACATCGCGATTTGATATTCCTTGATTTTTTTCCTCGTTTGTTCATCGCCGACAGTCTCGATAAACCTGTTTATTCGCGGGTCCTCCTGTGTGATATTGACCGGTGCGGCGTAAGCTACCGTCGCATCGACATCGTTGGGATAATAGCACTTGAAAAACAGCGCTGTCTGTCCTCCCTTACTTGCTCCCGTGCTGACCCATTTTCCCTTGTAAATTTTTTTCAATGCAGCGACCACCGCGTGCAGGTCGTCTGCCGACTGCTTTACCGTCAGATATTCCCATTGAATCGGCTCGGGCACCGACCTTCCAAAAAACCTGTGCTCGACCGTCACCTGGTTTGAACCCAGCATTCGCTGAAGCTCTCCGCCGCCGATACCCCTGGCCGCATAACCTTCGGTTCCGAGCAGTACAGGTGCGTTATAATCTACATGTGCTATGAAAACACGCTGGCCGAATTTGGGGCCGTCGGGATTCTGATGATCGAGCGGCTGCTCGAAAGTTATCTCGTAAGAGTCTCGCCGGCTTGTGCCGCCTCTTCTTCCCCCGCCTCGCGTGGCACTTACATCCAAAACTCCGGGCAAAGCCCTGAGTTTCGTCACTAATTCGGATTCGGGCTGATTGTCCTGCGAATACACCGATACACATAGAAACGAACAATAAATCAGGACAATTGAAAACACATAAATGATAAGAACCTTTTTGTTTCGCATTTTCCACCTCTCTTGCAGATTTATAATCCCGGCCTTACTCGAATCGTTTCCAGGCTGGCTTGGGAGCAGCACATTAAGAGACATTTGGTCTTTTTTTTTATTTTCACAATCAAACGCTCGGCTACGCCGCGGGACAATTTAACAACTGGAAATATAACATAATTCCCACAATTACACTACAATCAAAATTCATTGTGTAAGGCTCGTTTTCAGAAAAAGCTCACCGCCTGAAGATACGACATTGAGGTAATAGGGGTAATGGGGGAATAGGGACAGATTCCCTTTTAGATTCTGCGATACTTGCCGTCCCTGTCTTTATATGTAGCCTTATAATCTCTCATTTATTATCTGTCTTTTTGTCTCGAAATGTGAGAATTAGTGCAACTGTTATAATAAAAATTACAAATACACTAATGAGAAATTTTATTAAAATCTCTATTTTATACGCATTTGAAAAGTTTTTGCCGTAGTAGCCTTCGATATTAAAAAGAAAACATAGCATAAAAACTATTACACCGCACCACATCGAAATAAGCTGCTTTTTGTTCATAACTTCACATGTCCTTTTTTCTTTCGCTTTTTCTGGGTTTAAGGACGCATCACATTTAAATTTCAATTTTCATCGCTTGAACTTGTTTATTTACTTTGTGAACTGAATCTTTCAGTGTAGGGGTCTGGGTTTGTAGGTCCGCCAATTTCTTTGGGTATACTAAAAGTAATGAAATTACCAGTCGTTTCTGCTGCAACATGTGATGCACCAATTTTGGCCGCTTTGAGACCGCTCACTTTTCTTATTTCACTATCTGTACGTGTTGTAACAGATCCAATCAGCCAGGATACTCTGGTTATTCTGCTATTATCACGTTCGATTTCACCAACATGCACATCTATCAAATCTGGATTAGGTTTAAGCTTTTCAAAGTTTAAGACCAATGCCGCAACTTCCAACACCCAGTCTCTGTAATCGGTTCGTGGTTTTTTGTCAAGTCTCTCATCAGAAACTGTTATTACAACATTGCCGGGACTTTCATGTATGTGAATAACAAAGTTATCTTTTTTGAACCTCATGATAAAAACATCACATAAACGTTTCTGCTTGGATTCTTCTGTAATTAATCCCCATTCTTTCATAGCAATAAGGTTTTTTTCTAATTCGGGAGGCAAATATTCTTTGGCCATAAATCTTTTGAGCCATTCAACGCAGGATTTTTTTAGTTTGTTATTGACTGTTACGTTCTTTGATTTTATTTCCTCTAATGATGGCCAAGCGATTTGTTTTATTTTCCATGATTCAAACGCCGGGCCAATCTTCTCTAATTCTGTTTTATTTAATATCTTGCTTTCAGCCTTTTCGTTCCAAAGTGTTTTTTGCTCTTCTGATGCTTGAGTTGCAGCCATCCAGAAAAACACTACAGTTGTAACAAATATTAAACAATTAAAGTGATTTTTAGTTTTCATAATCATTATCTCCAAACACTCGCTCAAAGCTGCCTCTATAGATTATATCTATCATCGGCGAAGCAGCAAAGAAAAAAAGTTGGGTGGCAGCCACTGAGCGAACGCTGTGAGCGAAGTGGATGGCAGGTTTTTTACAGTATCGGCCATGTTTCTTTGTCAATTCTTAATGGTTTTTCAATATCATTGAACCAACAGTTGTAACTCGAGTAGTACCACTTACCCGGCTCATCCACAAGGCCTTTTCTCACAGGATTATTATGAATATATTTCATAGAGTCGATTAATGTTTTTTCTTTAATAATATTTCTGTCATATCCCCCGCCTTTCTGCCAGAACCTGTACTTTCTGTATTGTTGAGATGTGCTTAAATTTATTAATTCAAAAGGCTTGTTTTCTTTGAGGTAATTAATAGTCCTTCTTGCCGGCTCGGTTTTTATGTCCCTGAGTATATTTGAAATATTATAGTTTTCGTCCAAAGGCTGTATCAAAAGGTGAACATGGTTGGGCATAAAAACATAGGCCCATAAAGAGAAATGATGTTTTTCTCTTGCCTTTTCGAGGGATTCGATCAGCCATTGACATGCTCTTTCAGATAAAAGAAATCTACGATTTCTATAACAACTAAACGTAAGCTCATGGGCGTTTCCCGGGATGTTATAGCGTTTGCATTTCTTTTTGATAAAGTGTTCCTCTTCCATCTGAATAGATTATAGCAAAATTATGTATCCGCTGAAAATCCTTTTCCATCCACTTCATTCGTTTTGCCCTTCCAGGGCGAACTCATTTCAGTGGCTGCCACCCTCGCAGAACTCAGCACGCAGTACGAACAACGTGCCGTATCAAGGTGATTTTTCCGCTAAAAAAACGTTTTTGATTGAAATTTTGCCGGAAAGCGATAAAATGAACTATGAACTCTACGTAGTTCATAGAAGAAGTCAGAACACACAATACACCAATGGGAGGGGCATCAAAAGATTCAAATCCTAAGCTCGAAACCTGTCTTGAGCGGAGTCGAACAGATCCGAAATACTAAACAAGCTTGTCCTGAACGTAGCCGAAGGATTCGAATTACCTAAAATTGAAATTCAAAACACCTCTGTGTGCACTGTGGCTCGGAACATAATTTGAAAAAACGAACCCAATTTGCCGAAGGCAAATCTGCATAAGCTCTTTGATAACAATATGATACGTTGAATCCGGCTTCGCTTGGACTTCGCCGGGACGAGAAAACGAACCCAATTTTACTTAGGTTAAGCGTACAGCGGATAGCTTATAGTGTTGTAAATGTTTGATACTAAGATAGTTATGTTAATGTTAAGCAGAATCTTACTTTTTTGGGGTTGAAAAAACGAACCCAATCCTTCGACAAGCTCAGGATGGATTTTTGGCATAAGCTCTTTTATGACAAGTGAATAAATCAAATCCGGCTTCGTTAAAAACTTCGACGAGGCGGGAAATCGAAGCCAATTTTGTGATTTTCATCGAACGGCTTTTACTCCACCGCCTTTTAGCGCCCGGTTTACTTCGGCTAAAACCGATTTTTCACCGACGCAGGTAATATCGCCCGGTGTTTCCTGGACCAAAACGCCGTGTGCGGCTCCCCAGTTAACCGCCGTTGCGAGGTCGTTGCCTTTAAGCAAAGCCGCGATGACGCCGGAAGCAAAAGAATCGCCGCCGCCCGTTCGGTCTCTGATCGGGACATTTTCTCTGGCAGGCGCTTCGTAGAAAACGCCGTTAAGGGCATCGTATAAAACAGCACCCCAGCTAATCAAATCAGCGTTATGAGCGCCTCGCCATTGGGTTCCTATCAGACTCAGATTGGGCAGGTCTTTTGCAACCTGCAGGACGGTTTGTTTATATGCTTGAATCCAGTCGGTATAAGGGGCGTTTTTTGGCGCCTTGGTCTCGTATCCCAAAGCATCGGCAAGGTCGGAATCGTTGCCTACGAGCATACCCAGATACGGAGCGAGTTTTTTATTAATTGCTCTTGCCTTGTTTTTATCCGGCTCGACTTTCGATCTGTAATTAAGGTCTGCACTGACAAAAGTTCCGTATTCGGCGGCTTTGCAGGCTGCTTCGATGGCAAGCTCGCCCGTTTTTGGGCCTATCAAAGTCAGGATGCCGCCGGTATTGAAAACTCTTACACCTTCTTTGCCGAATAATTCATCGAAATCGAAATCTCCAGGCTCGAGCAATCTTGCGGCACTATTTCCGCGATAATACGTAGTATCGGATGGCAAAACACCGGCTCCGTTGTATGTAAAATTCACGCCGTTACAAATAGTGCCCTTTTTATCGGTCGAATACTTAGTCCGATCGTTTTTTGTATTCCACCACAGGATTTTGCTCGTATCGACACCGGCTTCTCTCATCTGGTTTCTTATATTATGCCCGATTACATCGTCAACCAAAGCGGTCAAAACCGCCGTACGCAGACCGAATGTGTAAGCCAGGCCGCAGGCAACGTTTGTTTCTCCGCCGCCCTGTGAGACTCTGATATGATCCCTGACTCTGGCGGTTGGAATATCTCTCGGATCCAGTCTTAACATTACTTCCCCGAGCGATATACCGTCGTAGCGGCACATATCGGCCGCTTTTATTTGATTATATTTAATTACTTCGGTCATGTTTTCCTCATAACTGCTGGTTATATCTTATGATACGTTTATTGTTATCCATAATTCAGTAAATGGATATTAACACACATAATAACACCGGGCAAGCGCAAAAACGTACCGGATTGCCGCAATTCATACCTGGATTTATTTGCAAAATAGCAAAGTTATCAGCCGAACGCACAAACAGCGGTAATTGAGTCCGTCAAATCGGTTTAAGTAGCGATTGTTCTGTAGTCGATATTATTATGGCTAAATATTTGAATAAAAGATATCGAAACAAGGGGTGTAGTTAGGATATTCTTTTTTGAAATATAAATGTACATAGCGAAATCAGATAGATTCAGAAGCAGCCAATTATAAGAGATTTCGTTTATAAAAAAAGTATTATTAATCTATCGGGATAAAAAAATGAAATATGGTTTTTATACATTGTTTGTTCTGATTTGGCTCCATGGATTATCCTTTATAACCTTGGCAGAAGTAAAAGACGAACCAAGTCTTTTGGATATGTCCATCGAGGAGTTGATGGAAGTACCAATTGTCTCAGCATCTCGGTCGGAACAAACGTCCTCCGAACTATCTGTGCCTGTAGGAGTGCTCACGGCGGAGGAAATTCGCAATAGCGGACTAACAACAATTCCTGAATTATTGGCACTTATACCGGGAGTTGATGTCAGGCGACTTGATCGTACGCGATATATTGTCGGAGTCCGGGGAATGCTGGGTACATATTCGGATAGAACTTTAGTACTTATCAACGGTCGTAGTGCCTTGAATCCTGCCTGGGGTGCGCCTGATTGGCAAACTCTTCCGGTAATGGTTGCGGATATTGAACGCATCGAAGTTGTTCGCGGCCCGGGTGGAGCCGTGTGGGGAGCAAATGCTTTTACGGGAGTGATAAACATTATCACCAAGAAGCCCGAAGATACGACCGGAGGGTTGGTCAGCAGCACGTTTACAGAATTCGGTGACGGTTATACACAGCTTCGTTACGGTGAAAGTGAGGAGGCTCTTTCCTGGCGGGTATCAGCGGGATATGAAGATATAAAGAATTCTGACCATGCAGGTGCCGGCAAAACCGTATCGGCCTTTCCAACTTTAGATCCACTGATGGGATTCTCGACTTTTGAGGCAAGAGATTTTGCAAGAGTATTCCGATTGGACAGTGAGCTTGCGTATCAGCAAAACGAAGACACACGTTTAAATTTTGGTGTCGGTCATACGTCTCTGGAACGAGGAGATCGTGAACTTTCGGGACAATTGCCCAACGAGAACGGCCTTGCAAGTATGACAAGGATTTTCGGGCGTATAGATCGTTCATTTGATCCCGACACAAGTGGTTATTTGCAGTGGTTTGGAAATTACTCGGTGGTTCATCCGACGGAGACTATCGAGCGATATGGCTTCTATGAAAACGACCTCGAAGGCCAGCTTCAGTTCCCGGCCGGAGAAGCCCATCAATTGACCGTCGGCGGCAATCTGAGATGGACACATATAAGCGGCGAGAGAAACGATGCCGGTTACGGAGTTTATTACGCCGAAGGCGGATACGATGAATATTGGGCGGGGATTTATCTCGTGGATCGATACAAGATGAGTGAGCGGTTTACTCTGGAATCTCAGGGACGCCTGGATCGATATAATAAAAGCGGCACAGACTGGTCCATGCGTATAGCCGGATTATATGCTCTCGATGACGAAAAAAATCATGTTGTTCGCGCGGGAGTGGCTCGGTCGTTTCGTACGCCCGGAGTGATGTTGAGAGAATTGAGAATGACCTCGCTCGGAGGATTATTTAACGTAATTCAAAATGCCGGAGAAGTTGATAACGAATCGACCTATGCACTGGAAGCGGGATACGTGGGCAAACTATCAAATCGTGTTATGGTCAGAATAGACTCGTATTACCAGCGAATGGAGCATCTTCTTGGTTCGGTTAACCAAATGGCAGGGCCTGTGACAAACAGCTTTTTTGACAATCTGGACGGAGCCAATGCGTACGGAGGGGAATTCGAGCTTAGCTATAAAAAAGGAAGATACAATCTCTCCTCATGGTATGCATATAACGAACTGGTGACCGATAAAAATGACGATGCTGTACGGGCGTATTTTCCGGCCCGGCATAAAGTTGGGGCACGATACAATTATCGGTTGCAAAATGATTGGCTATTTCAGGCAAATTATACGTATAATGATAAAATTCATATCAATGCTTCCAATTCCCCATCGGATGAGACTCCCGTATCTCACAGGCTTGATCTGACTTTCAGCAGGAAGTTGTTCGAAGGAAATACGGAGATCCTTTTTGGTGTTGCAGATGTATTGAACGAGACAAATGGTCCGGTTTACGATGTAAGCTATTTCACAAGCTATGAAACGCCGGGAAGAATGTTTTTCATGAATATCATTCACCGTTTTTAGATCGACGCGAATTAGACATTTTTTGGCTGGGACCTATTCGCTTTTTTTTAAAAAATGCCCCTGTCATAAGGATTTTCTCAAGGTGGATTCTACCCTTAAATTTAAGGGCTAATACACTCCATATACGTTCAATCCCGTGGATTTATGTGCGATCAAGATACGTATTTTGACAACTCTCATCGGTCTCGGCAGGGCGAATTTGTAAAAACCATCATAATAAAGCTTGAATCTTCCATTCTTATTAAATGTTTCTTTTTCAGGTCCACGTGGTGTTAGATACGTGAGCTCGATATCGTTGATACGAAGATACGAAGCTTCCCTTCCGGTCCTTCTTAATATTATTTCTCTTATCGGTCTGTTGCCGGGATTGCTGCACAGTGTCTCGATCCATGAATCATTACCGGCGGGGGTTGTCCCTAAAAGGACTTCGTTCGGATTATTGGTTAGGTTAATATCGGGTCGAGCCACAGGCAGGTTGTAAGGAATCGCATAAATTTCCAATCCGTTTGATTCATGCGCGGTACTAATCCTAATCCGTTTGATTTTCATCGGCCTTGGCAGAGCGAGCCTGAAAACACCGTTTCGGTAGAGTCTGTATCTGCCGTCTTTATTGAAGGTCTCGGTTCTCGGTCCCTGCGGCGTAATACTGGTTATTTCAATATCGTTGATTCTCAGATAACTCGCCGAGCTTCCGATTCGCCTGATTCTGATTTCCTTTGTTAATCCGTCATAGCGGCTGTCGCAAAGAGTTTCGAGCCAGGCACCGTCACCGCCGGGTGTGGTTCCCAGCAGAATTTCTCCGGGATAAGGGCTTTCCGCAAAAGCCATAAGATTTTCGTACTCTTTTATATAATCTTTTAATTCGGCGAGGATTCTTCCTGCTTCAAGCGAATGAAAAACAGGTTTTCCCGTTGCTTCCTTCAGTTCTTCCGCCGTAGTCTGAATTTGTCTCGATATTTCTTTAATTCTATCGGTATACTCGTTTCCCGCCGCCCATGCCGTATTAAAAAGCCCCATATACAGCATTAGAAAAATACTTGTCTTTTTCATAAAATTATCTCCTCTATGATTTTGAATTCTTTCTTAAGCCGGTCTTTTCATATTGAAAAGGCATTAAATATGCCGCACGTAACAATCAATCCGGCATAAAATAGTAATATACTCAAACTGACCGATTTTATGCCGCGAGGAGTTTTTCCAGGCGGCGAATAACTTTTTTATCGTGAGAAACTTTAATAACA
>JAFGBG010000083.1 GCA_016933295.1 Sedimentisphaerales bacterium
GAGAAACAATTCCGGCACGATGTTATGGCTCATGTCTATACTTTCGCCGATGCCGCATCGAAAGCGGCCCCGATAATTCACCTCGGCGCGACAAGCTGCTACGTCGGCGATAACGCCGAGCTGATAATAATGCGACAGGCACTGGAGTTGATTGCGGCAAAACTCGCCGTTGTCATAAATCAACTGAGCAATTTCGCCAAAAAGCACCGTTCGCTGCCGACTCTCGGCTTTACGCACTTTCAGCCGGCACAATTGACAACTGTCGGAAAAAGAGCGACTCTTTGGTGCTACGAATTCGTGATGGATTTGCAGGAAATCGAACATCGCATCGAGACTTTGCCCTTTAGGGGAGTCAAAGGCACTACCGGCACACAAGCTTCTTTCCTCGAATTGTTCGACGGCAATCACGGCAAAGTCAAACAGCTTGATAAAGCGGTCGCCGCCGCATTCGGCTTCGACAATATTTGTGCCGTGACCGGCCAGACATATCAGAGAAAAATCGACACGCTAATTGTCAATACCTTGGCGTCAATCGCACAATCGGCCCACAAGATGTGCAACGATATTCGGCTGCTGGCTAATCTCAAGGAAATAGAAGAGCCTTTCGAGAAAAGCCAGATCGGCTCTTCCGCGATGGCATACAAAAGAAATCCTATGCGCTGCGAGAGAACAACGGCACTGAGCAGGCTCGTCCTGAGTCTTGCCTCCAGCCCGGCGATGACGGCATCCGAGCAGTGGCTTGAGAGAACGCTCGACGACTCGGCCAACAAAAGGGTGGTAATACCCGAAGTGTTTTTAGCCGTAGATGGGATTTTACAAATCCTTATTAACGTTACGGGCGGCCTTGTGGTCTATCCGAAAGTTATCGCCGCACATGTTGACGCAGAGCTTCCGTTTATGGCGACCGAGAATATCCTCATGGCGGCCGTTAAAGCCGGCGGAAACAGGCAGGTTCTGCACGAAAAAATAAGACTTCATTCACAAGCCGCCGCGGCACAGGTCAAACAGTTCGGAAGGCCCAATGATTTAATCGACCGGTTGAAGGCGGATATCGGCTTTACCAAAATTGATTTCGATAAGGTCCTGAATCCGAATAAATACATCGGTAGGGCGCCGCAGCAGGTCGATGAATTCATAAAAGGCGTTGTCACGCCTATCCTCAGAAAATATCGAAAAGAACTGAACAGAAAAGTGGAACTTAAAGTTTGAATTGAGTATTAACATAATATCGATGTAAAAGATATATGGATCTGAAAAAATTAGAAGAAATCAAAAGGCTTGCGATCATTGCTATGTTTTCAGACGATGTGCTGATGGATACACTTGTTCTAAAAGGTGGGAATGCTTTAGATATAATTTACAAAATAGCAAATCGCTCTTCCATTGACTTAGATTTTTCTATGGAGCAGGATTTTGACTGCCCTGAGGCTTTTTACAAGCGAATAGGGAAGTCTCTTGAACAGTCTTTTCGTGAAAATGGGTATCATATCTTTGATTTAAAAATCACACCAAGACCAAAAGAAACAAAACCAGATACACCTGATTTTTGGGGAGGATATGATGTTAATTTCAAGATCGTAGAAACAGAAGCTTTCGAAGCATTGCATGATTCTATAGAAAATCTCAGACGTAATGCTACTGTTATTGGACCAGAACAAAAAAAGACATTTAGCATTCAAATCAGCAAGTGCGAATATTGCAATCATAAAAGAGAGTTTGATTTGGGAGGGTATACTGTCTATGTATATTCACCTGAAATGATTGTCTTCGAAAAATTACGGTCTGTTTGTCAACAAATGGATCAGTATAGATATAGAAAAACGACATCAACTGCCCGTGCAAGGGATTTCTTCGATATTTTTACTGTTTTAAATAATTGGGACATAGAAACTACATCTGTAAATAATATAGTTTTGCTAAAAAATGTTTTTGACGCTAAGGACGTTCCTCTGGAGTTACTGAAATGCATAAAAGATTACAAAGAATTCCATGAACCAGATTTCTCTTCTTTGAGAGATACTCTTAAGCCTGATGCTTCACTTGAAAGCTATGATTTTTACTTTGATTACGTAGTTTCACTGTGCGAGAGTTTATGCCAAGCCCTCGGGATAGTATAACTTCCATGAGGACGAATATTTCGGATTTTTCATTTTGTGCATCAAATAAAAATCGTAAATCATTTCTTGTTTTCTTAATAGATCAATTTGTGATTTCCTATAAGAACCACATTTATCGAGGTAAAAACCAATTACCTGATGATAAGGGTATATGTAGTCTATTTTTTTTAAGATTGCTGACAATTTATTAACTGATACAACCTTTGCTGCATTTTTGTAAGCCCTTAAAACCTCAAATGGACCTCCGGCATATTCCGGCCTTACTGCAATATCGATGAGCGTTCTTTCAATGTTTGTTACACGTATTTTTGAATCATCAGGGCCGCTTATTTCGACAACGCCAGTACTATTAGTATTTTTACCATTTAATAAACATACCTGATAATCATTATAGTTTGCTGTTCTTTTTGAAACTCGAGTTTTCATTCTGAAAGCAAAGTCAATTCGTTTTTGGTCTAATCCGGTTTCAGATTTAGGCTTGGAGGATTGTTCGCAATTTAAATAAATTGTTTTAGGTATTTGTTCGGTTAAATCATGAACATACATGGCCGTATAATGTGAAAAGTAACTATTAGACATAAGTGAAAGAATAAGTTCATAAAGAGGTACTTTCCCCCAGGTGTAACGATGAATATTTCTGTCTGGAAACTCAAATATAGATTTACTTAACTGCCCTTTTTCAATCAGGAAATCGATAAATGTAAATCGTGAAATGTTTCCCAGTCGCCAAAATTTTCTGTTTTTATCAAGTATTTCTGTCATTTCCTTTAGGTCGAAATACTTTTGCTGGGATGACTCGAAGAAATTAAGGATATCATCTTTTGCTATTAAAAGCCTGTTTTTTATCGTAGCCATCTATATTTCTCCTTGTTTTCGTATAGATATGTAGTATATATACTACATATCTTAACATATTTTATCTCATCTACAACAGCTTAAACTATATAAATCTCTTTAAATTCCAGCTTTTTGCCAAAAACATACACGTTGTTATGTAGTATATATACTACATAACAACACTGATTTCATTATATCGTTGTTTTCTAACAATTTCTTAACTTTTATTAAGTTAGACGGTAGAATGTAGTATATATACTACATTCTACCATATAAATAATTCATTTATATTCAATTTTCATCAACTTGAAGTTACTCTATTTTTCAGCTAAAATGTTAACTTTGGCAAAACTCTTTGCCAATAACTTAAATTTGGAGCTATTTATGGACAAACAGCAATTAATAAAACGGATTAAAGAAACGGCTTATCTGGAAGGCGATTTTGTCCTTCGCAGCGGCAAAAAAAGCAAATACTATCTGGATAAATATCTTTTTGAGACCTGCCCGGACATACTTAAGGCGCTGAGCGAAGAATTCGCCGAACATGTTACAGACGATGTCACCCTAATCGCCGGAGCCGAATTAGGCGGGGTGGCTCTTGCCGCCGCGACGGCAATCGCATCCGGCAAAAACTGGATAATCGTTCGCAACAGCAAAAAAGGCTATGGAACCGGCAAAATGGTCGAGGGCGTCCTAAAAGCCGGCGACGTCGTGCTGCTGGTCGAGGATATCGCCACGACCGGCGGACAGGTTTTAGAAGCGGCGAAAATAATCACCGAAGCCGGGGCAAAAATCAAAAAGATTGTCAGCGTTATCGACCGCAAGCAGGGAGCGGCGGAAAATATCAACACGGCGGGCTATCAGTTCGAGAGTATCATTACAAAAGACGACCTCGGAATAAAAGACAAAAGCTGAACCGACGGGCCTTTTAATCAAATATTCGCGGCGGGATTCAATCCAGCCTGTTCCGACTTTTGCTCCGTGTTCCCGGCGCCGAATTTCTTAAATCCGAGCCTGGTCGAAAGATGACTTAGCATTACGTAGAGCGAGGGCACGACGACCAGCGTCAAAATCGTAGCGAAGCTCAAACCGAAGATAACGACCACGGCCATATTTCTCCACCACTGGGCGGACTCGCTTTTTGTCGCCCAACTGAAAGTATGAAAGTCATAGGATATCCCTACGGCCATCGGAATCAAACCGATGATTGTTGTCACGGCGGTCAGCAGCACCGGACGCAGTCGAGTGACACCTGCTTCTGCGGCGGCGCTTATAAGGTCCATCCCACGCTCCTGCAACTGGCGGGTATAAGCCAGAAGAACAATTGCATTATTAACGACGACCCCGGCGAGACTAATCACACCTATTCCTGTCATAATAATGCCGAAGGGCAGGTCGCATATCAGCAATCCCGTCAGCGCGCCGATAAGCGAGAGAATCACGGTCGTCATTATTATCAACGGTATCATCATCGAATTGAACTGGATGACAAGCACGAGAACAACCAGCAGCAACGCGATACAAAATGCCTTTGAAAGAAATGCCTGCGCCTCTTCCTGCTCTTCCTTCTCCCCGGCGTAAGCAATCTCGTAGCCGCTCTGTAATTCGAGACCGGCAAGTTTAGCCTCCACATCCATAAGCACCTCGGAACTGAGCCGGCCTTCGGTGTCCGCCGTTAGAGTAATAACGCGCTTCTGGTCAACATGATTGATTGTGCCGAAGCCGCCTCGGTATTCGAAATGCCCCAGCGAGCTCAACGGCACAGCACGACCGGAAGAATTTGGAATCCGCAACAGAGAAAGCTCGTCGATATTAACTCTGCGAGCCAGCGGCAGGCGAACGGTTATATCGTACTCATCGTCGTACCTTCGATACGACCCGACTCTCGTACCGAAAACAGCCATCTTCAGAAAGTTACCGACCGTCGCCGTATTGACACCGAAAAGCATCGCATTACGGCGATCTACGATAAAGGCAAGCTCGGGACGGGCCGCCTCATAATCGCTCCGCAAATTCACAAGATTCGGCACATCGGAGATCATTCTCTGGGCCTGGCTGCTAAGCTGCCGAAGAGTATCAAAATCTTCCCCCATAATGCGAACGGTCACCGGCGCGCCCGTCGGTGGGCCGTCTTCTTCCCGTTCAATCTTGATTTCGGCGCCCGCTATATCGGCGATATCTTCCCGAATCAGGGCGATAATTTCCATTGAAGGACGCTCACGATCGACGAAGTCATAAAAAGTCAGCGTGATATTAGCCAAGTGCGGCCCACCGGCACTTGACATTATGTCAAGTCCACCACTTGAAGAGCCTACGTTCGTAACCGTATGCTTAATGTATTTTTTGTAAGGCGCTATACGCTGTTCAATCAGACGCACGATGCGATCCGTCTCATGGATGTTCGTGCCCTGTGGCGCCCGCACGTCGATCATTGCTCTTTCCGGGTCGCCCTCCGGGAAAAATTCCGTGCCCTTGCCGATCTTGACATAAAGACTTACCAGGGCAATTAAAAGACATACCGCCAGAAAAAGAGTCATAACCGGATGCAGGAGGGCAATCTTCTGGACTCGACGGTAAGCGTCGAGGAACCAGTGCCTGTCCTGCCGCTTCCTGGCTGTCAGACTCAACCAAAACGAGCAAATCGTCGGACTGAAGACCAGCGCTACAAAAAGCGAAGACAGAAGTCCCAAAGACAGGGTAATCGGCAGATATTTCATAAAATCGCCCATCATACCCGGCCAAAACATAAGCGGCAAAAACGCGCATACGGTCGTCAAAGTGGAAGTAATCACCGGCCAGGCGACTTCGCGGGCGCCAAGAATCGCCGCTTCGAGACGATTATGCCCAAGCTGCGTGTAACGGTAGATATTTTCCGTAATCACAATAGCGTTATCCACAAGCATACCCAGCACCAGCACTAAAGAAAACAGCACGATCATATTCAATGTATATCCGAGCATCTGGATAAGGAAAAAAGTAATGAGCATGCTAAGCGGTATAATCATTGCGACGATAGAAGCCGAACGCCAGCCTAAAAACAGCAGCAGCACGCAGGACACCAGAACCAACGCCGCCATTATGTTGTTCTCGAGATCCGTAACGATATTCCGTATATACTTGGACATATCGAAAGTTATTTCAAAATCGACCGTACCGGGAGTTCGCTGCTGCGCTTCGTCGATTATCGCCTTGATATAGTCGGATATATGAACAACATTCGCCCCGACACGTTTCTGGACGCTTAAAGTGATATTATCGGCGCCGTTAAGCCGGGACAAGCTGGTGCGATCCTTAAAGGTCGCCCGCACATTCGCAACATCGGCCAGATAAATGGGTTTTCCATTGCGCACGGTCAGCAACAGATGGTCCACATCTTCGGCGGTTACAAGCTCGGCGGGGATACGCACATGAAATTTGGTGCCTTCGGTCTCGATACCGCCGGCGGAAATATTTACGTTCTCGGAAGGGATAAGAGCCAAAACTTCCGAAAGAGTCAAATTGTACTGCGCCAACCTGTCAGGATCGAATTCCAGCCGGATTTCAGGCTCGAGGTCACCCGAAATATTCACCTTAAGCACGCCCGGCACGGTCTCAAGAGTGTCCTGCAACGTGTCTGCAATTCCCTTTAGCTGAACCGGCGATACGTCCCCGGAAATGCTGATAAGCATAATTGGAAACTCGGCGAAATTTATCTCGCTGATGACGGGTTCTTCCGCATCGAGCGGAAGCTCGCCCTTGGCTATATCCACACGGTCGCGCACACGCTGCAGAGCCACTTCGGTCGGCACGTCCGGATTGAATTCGACGTCGATCATCGAGAGGCCCTCGGCGCTGCTGGAGCGAATTTCCTTGACCCCACGAATGCTGTTCAGCTCCTTCTCGATTTTCATCGTGATGGAGGTCTCGATATCTTCCGGCGAAACACCCTCATACACGGTGTTAATCAGGATTTGCGGAATCGGGATATCCGGGAACGCCTCGCGGGGCAGACTAAGATAACTGTAACCACCCATCAGAATGATTATAAGACCGAGAACGGCTACTGTTGTCCGGTTACGAATTGAAACATCGGTGATTATCATGTCAGTTTATTTGTTCTCTTCTACAATATTTACCTTTTGCCCGGGAGCAACAAAACGATGACCTGCGATAATTAACTTGTCACCCGGTTCCAGTCCGCTTATCACCCGGACACGGTCACCGGAATAGATTCCAAGCTTTACCTCGCGGCGCTGTGCTTGCTTAGAATTAACCACATATACGGCATTACTGTTCTCCATCGGAATCACCGCCAATAATGGTATTAAAATCGCATCTTTTATCTTCCGCCGCGTAAGCTGAACGCGTACAATCTGCCCGCTGCGCATAAGTCCTTGCTTGTTTTGAAGGGTAATCTCAACGCTCGTGCAACGTGTCTGCTGATCGGCCAGCTCGCTGATAAAGGTGATTGTCCCGGTCAGGGATTTTTCATCGCCCCTGTAGCGGAAAAAAACCTCTGCTTCGGCGCCAACTGTGAAAAACGAAATATCCCGTTCGGGCACATCGACCACTATCTTGACTGTATCGATATCCACGATTTCCGCAACCGGGGTACCCGGCTGAACGTATTCGCCTTCCTCGACTAAGACATCATTCAAAACTCCGTTTATCGGAGCGTTAATATCCGTGCGTTCCAGGCTGGCCCGAATTTCCTTAAGCTGAGCCTTGCTTACGGCCAACTGAGTATTGGCATCGTCGAAGTCACTTTGTGAGGTGGCGTCCATTTCCACCAGGTCCTTCATGCGCTCGAACTCGATCTGATCCCTTTCGACCTGCGCCTCGGTAATAGCTACCTGCGGCTTTATAAGATCGGCATTTAGCCGGACGAGCAGGTTTCCCGCCCGCACTTTGCTGCCCTCGGTCAACGGTATCCGTTCGATGCGTCCCTGAACTTCCGCCGAAACCGTAACAATCCGATTAGGCTCGACCACCGCCGGCAGAATAAACGTATCGGCAAATTCCGGTTCCGAGACTACCGTCATTACCGAAACATTGACCGGAGCCGCTTCCTCAGGCTCGGTACTACGCTGCCGCTCCGGGAGTTTCGCAATCAAACTTAGTGCTATTATCGCGGCAATAATGATAATCAACTTCGGGATATTCCGCCGGAACCAACCATGATTTTTCTTTGTCGCTCCGACTTCAGGCGATTTTTCGCTCATTGTTCGTACTCCGTAGTGCCTTTAGGCATCCCTTCGGAACTACGAAGGGTGAAAGCCGTATCCGTTCCTCAATTTTACCCCGAGGGGTAAATTTTCAACTGTTTATGTAAATCATCACTAAATATACAAAACCGCCATTTTATATAAAAAAGCTTTTTAATTCAAGGATAGAGACAAAAGGTTTTTTTCAGACAATTATTCTTTTGGCCAATAAGACATTGATTATAAGCAAAAAATGATTAAAATATATGCTTGTAATGATGTTTCTGAGATTTTTCCATCTGCAGGTTGGAATTATTCGGGTAAAAAACGATGAAAAAGTTTTTTTTGGGTTTACTGGTCCTTGCGATAGTTTCGGCTCTCGGCTGGATGACATATCAACGAATCACATCTGCGGCAAATACCCCGGACCAGCGCCGGGCCGCTGCGGTGGCGATTGAAGCCGGAGCCATTCATAAAGACCTGATTAAAGACATAGGAATCTTCACCGGTTCGCTATTACCGAAATCTCAATTCACTGTAGCTCCGAAAGTATCCGGCTGGTTAAGAGAGCTTCTGGTAAACGTCGGAGATGAAGTCCGGCGAAATCAGGTCATAGCCGTTCTCGATGACGCTGAATTCACCCAGCAGCTCGAACAGGCCAAAGCGGAGCTCGAAGTCGCCAAGGCGAACGCCGAGAATTGCGAAAGTGACCTCGAGCTTGCCAGGCGGGAATACGACAGAGCCAAGGCACTTCGTGATAAACAAATCGCGTCGGCTTCCGAACTGGACGAGTCCGAGGCCGCACTGAATTCCTGCCGGACAAAGCTCAAAGTTTCCCTCGCCCAGGTATCTCAAAAAGAAGCGGCGTTAAAATCCGCCGAGCTTAAATTGTCATATACAAAAGTGCAGGCTTTCTGGGAAACCGACGATCAAATGAGAGTAATAGGAGAAAGGTTCGTTGACGAAGGGGCGTTATTACAGGTCAACCAGCCTATAGTTTCCGTTCTCGAAAATCATTTGCTGATTGCCGTCGTTTTCGTGGTGGAAAAAGATTACCCGAAAATAAAAATCGGCCAGCGGGCCATCATCAGTACGGATGCTTATCCGGACAAAACCTTCACCGGCACTATCGAACGAATAGCGCCGCTTCTGAGGGAAAGCTCCCGGCAGGCACGGGTGGAAATTGAAATTCCAAATCCAGACCTTTTCCTCAAGCCGGGAATGTTCGTAAGGGCGAAAATCGAATTCGCCAGCCACGAGAACGCAACGCTGGTTCCTTTTGCCTCCCTGGTTCGAAGAAATGAAAGATACGGCGTGTTTCTTATCGATAAGGAAAATCTTAAAGCCCGGTTTGTCCCAGTGACGGTCGGGATTATAAACGACGCATGGGCGGAAATCCTGGAACCGCAAATCTCGGGACTTGTGGCTACATTGGGCAACCATCTACTTGAAGACGGCGCAGACATCACGCTTCCGGATGTAAATCCTGCGGTTACAGAACCTCAAAAAAGTGATAATAAGCCTACCTCCACACAATCAGGACAATCATAATGAAAATCTCTCACTTTGCCGTCCACCGTCCCATATTTACGATAATGGTCGTTTTGATTGTAATTCTTCTCGGCATAATTTCTCTTTTGCGATTGCCGATCGACCTCATGCCTGACATATCATATCCGACTCTGAGTATTTCGTGCAGTTATGAAAATGCCGGTCCGGAAGAAATCGAGGAACTTATCACACGTCCAATCGAGCAGGCGATGAGTGCCGTTCCGGGCGTGGAGGAAGTCAGTTCCGTATCGGTAGAAGGCCGAAGCAACGTCAGGGTTACGTTCTCCTGGGGAACGGACCTCGACGCCGCCGCGAATGATATTCGCGACCGGCTGGATCGCGTTGTCCAGCGGTTGCCCGAGGAAGCAGATAGGCCGACACTTCGTAAATTCGACCTCGCCAGTTTTCCAATCCTGATTCTCGGCGCATCGAGTAAACTGGATCCGGTTCAGACCCGGCAGATTCTCGAAGACGAGGTCAAGTATCGCCTCGAACGGGTGCCGGGTGTCGCCGCCGTCGATATATGGGGAGGACTCGAGCGGGAAATTCATGTTAATCTCGATCCGACCAAAGTCAATGCTTTGTCTATATCTCTTGACAGAATAATCGCGAGCATACGCGAAGGAAACGTAAACATACCCGCAGGTTCGATTGAAAAGGGAAATTTCGAGGTTACTATCAGAACACCGGGCGAATACACGAACCTGAAGCAACTTGAAGACACGGTCATTGCGATTCAGCAGGGCATGCCTATTCAGTTGAGAGAAATCGCTACTATAGAAGATTCATGGCGAAAGATCACAAGGATTATTCGAGTCAACGGCAGTCCCGGAATAAGGTTGTCGGTAAGCAAACAATCCGGCAAAAACACCGTGGAAGTCGCGCGAGGTGCTCTCAAAGAGCTTGAAAACATCAACCGTGACATACCACAGATTAAAATAATGCCCATCATCGACACCTCCAGCTACATCGAGAATTCCATTAGAAATGTCGGCTCATCCGCGGTTTACGGAGGTATTCTCGCCGTTATTGTTCTGCTCGTGTTCCTGCGCAATCTCAGAAGCACCGTAGTGATTGCAACCGCCATCCCGGTCTCGATTATAGCCACATTTGCTTTGTTGTATTTCGGCGGTTTCACCCTGAACATAATGACCCTGGGCGGTCTTGCGCTCGGGATAGGCATGCTCGTCGATAACGCCGTCGTAGTGCTCGAAAACATCTTTCGAATCCGGGAATCGGGTGACGCTCTCGAACACGCGGCCATAAGCGGCACGGAGGAGGTGACATCGGCGATAATCGCGAGCACACTGACCACAATGGTGGTTTTTTTGCCGCTCGTTTTCATCCGCGGGATGTCCGGCGTAATGTTCAAACAACTTTCAATCGTGGTCGCTTTTTCGCTCCTTTGCTCTCTTGCGGCGGCTTTAACGCTTGTACCGATGCTCTCCTCGCACATCCTTCCTTCAGTTGCAGAAGTTGCCGACAATAAAAAAGGTCTCGGGCGAAAAATATTTGAAATAAGCGGCGGGCTATTTCAGAAACTTGAAAATAATTATAAAAAGCTGCTTCATATTTCACTCAACCATCGCTTCACGGTAGTCGTACTCGCGGTCCTGATAACAGCGGCAAGTTTGCTGCTAATCCCTTATATCGGGGCCGAATTAATGCCCGCAACGGACGAGGGCGAGGTTCGAGTCGACGGCGAAATGCAGGTCGGCACACGCCTCGATTTGCTGGACGAAAAAATTAAAGTCATTGAGCAGCTCGTGAACGAATCGGTCCCGGAAATTCAAAACGTGGTAACCAGCGTAGGCGGTTCCGGCTGGAGAGGCTCCGGCGGACATACGGGAAACATACGAATTTCACTCAAGCCGCAATCAGAACGCACGAGATCGAGCGAACAAATCGCCTCGGATTTACGCCGCAAATTGGGCAACCTTCCCGGAATGACCATTCGAACCCGTGCCGGACAGGGATTGTTCATACTCCGAATGGGGACAAGCGGAAACGACAGAATTCAAATTGAAATCCGCGGCCATGACCTCGAAATAGCCGACTCATTGGCCGCGCAGGTCAAGAATCTTATCGAATCGGTTGACGGGATCACCGATGCTCGAATAAGTCGGGATTCGGGAAGTCCCGAAGAATTGATTTTAATAGACCGGCAGAAAGCCGCCGATATGAATCTAAGCGTATCTAAAATCGCCAACGCCCTGCAAACAATTCTCTCGGGAACCACGGCGGGATATTATCGACAGGGAGGTGACGAATATTCGATCCTTGTCAAGCTCAAAGACGCAGAGCAGATGAATCTCAGCGAAATTCTCGACCTGACACTTGTAAATCCCGACGGCCGGCCCGTCGTTCTTAAAAACGTAGTGAACGTAGGGCCTCGAAGCGGCCCGGTATCAATCGAGAGAATGGACCAGGAGCGCATCATTACGGTTTCAGCCGACATCAGTGACAGAAAAATGTCTGAAGTACTTTCGGATATTCGCGAGCTGCTGACAACCGTGCCGGTACCCAGAGACTTTATAATAGGCATAGGCGGCGATTATGAAGAGCAGCAGAAGTCGTTCCGCGAGCTGTTACTGAGCTGCTTCCTCGCCCTCGTGCTGGTTTATATGGTCATGGCTTGTCAGTACGAATCTTTACGCGATCCTTTCGTAGTAATGTTTTCCGTGCCGTTGGCGGCAATCGGAGTAATTCTGATGCTCTTTTTGACCGGCACAACTTTCAACGTTCAGTCATTCATCGGGACAATAATGCTCGGCGGAATTGTAGTAAATAACGCGATTCTCTTAGTCGATCATACTAATCTTCTCCGGCGAAAGGCCTCAATGCCTCTGCGAGAAGCAATAGAAGAAGCCGGAAGAAGGCGCCTGCGACCGATTCTTATGACGGCAACCACGACAATCTTCGGTCTGGTACCTCTGGCACTCGGCCTCGGGGAAGGCGGCGAAGCTCAGGCCCCTATGGCCAGGGTAGTCATCGGAGGCCTGCTCAGTTCCACGTTTATCACACTGGTTTTCGTCCCGGTCATGTACTCGATTTTCGAACGTCGAAATCCCGGCGCAACAGCCGGTATTAAATAACAATAAGTAACTCGAACCCGTCTCGATTTAAGGAACGTAATATGGCTGCTGGAAAATTAGCCTGTGTATTGTTCGGTTCAATATTTTTGATATGCATCTTTCTGCCGTCTCCGGTTTCATTGGCCGCCGAATCCCAAAGCGACACTTTATCCGACCCGGAAGCGGCGGCTTCCGAAAACACACTTAAAATAGGTATTCAGGAAGCGATACTAATGGCCATGGAAAACAACAGATCACTAATGGTCGAGCGAATGAATCCGGATATAATACGCACACTCGAAAAAGAAGAACGTGCCGTTTTCGATCCGGTCCTCGGCGCAGAGATTTCTCCGAGAAGGTCGGTATCCGACAGGCTGTCCCGAGCCGGCTCCAGCACGGAAAGTCAAATCGTCGATTCCGCCACGGGCTCGCTTTCTCTGAGCAAATTTTTCCCCACCGGAACAACCGTGGGACTCGAGGGCAGCACAAACTACACCGATTCTTCCTTATACAGCGATACGTTTACCTCCAACCGTCTCGGTGTCACTGTCACTCAGGCGATCCTGCAGGGGATGGATGTCCGGGCGAACATGGCCAGCGTGCGCCAGGCCGAGATAGATACCCTGATATCGGAATATGAATTGAGAGGTTTCACGGAGATTCTTCTCGAAGAGGTCGAATCACAGTTCTGGGATTATATCCTCGCCCAGAAACAAATAGAGATATATACGAACTCACTCAGTCTCGCCGAACAGCAAATGACCGAAGCCCAGGAGAGAATCAATATCGGTGAGCTCGCCGAAATCGAGCTTGCCGCCGCACAGGCTGAGGTCGCTCTCAGGCGTGAGAACCTGATTAACGCACGAAGCGACCTTGCAAAAGAGCGGCTAAACCTGCTGATGCAGCTGAATCCTTCGCCGGAGATCGACTGGAACAGAGACGTTATTCTTCAATACGAGAGTTTACTGCCCGGTATCGAGCTGGATAATGTCGAACAGCACGTTCAGGTCGCGCTGCAAATGCGGCCGGATTTGAATCAGGCCCGCCTTCAAATTCGACAGGGTGATTTGGAGGTGGTGAAAACAAAAAACGGTCTGCTTCCGAAAATGGATTTTTTTATCAGTTTCGGTAAAACCGGCTATTCGGACACCTTCGATTCTTCTTTGCGAAATCTGGACGGCGAAAGCTACGATGTCACTTTAGGCCTGAGCTTCGAGTATCCGACGTCGAATCAGGCGGCCCGTGCCAGGTATGCACGCGCCGTCGTAAGCAGACAACAAATGCGTAAGGCCCTGGAGAATCTTATCCAGCTCGTTCAGGTTGACGTTCGTTCGGCATATATTGAAGTGACCCGCGCCCGCGAACAAATTGCCGCAACAGCGGCGACCCGCAACTTCCAGGAGGAAAAGCTTCGCGCGGAAACCGAAAAATTCAGAGTGGGCAAATCTACCTCGTTGCTTGTCGCTCAGGCCCAGAGGGACCTCGTTGCCAGTCAGATTGCCGAAATAGAATCGTCCGCCAATTACCTTAAAGCCTTGGTTGCACTTTACAGGCTGGAAGGCTCCCTGCTTCAGCGCCGGGGCATCTCAGCGCCCGGTACAGAACCTGTCATACTCGATAAGCAAAATGATTCCGATTAACGAATTTCCGCCGCAACGAGGAAATTCACTACGTCCGGCAGGATTCGAACCTGCGATACCCGGTTTAGGAAACCGGCAAAATCGGTATTTTTAATATACTCAAACTGACCGATTTTATGCCGCGAGGAGTTTTTCCAGGCGGCGAATAACTTTTTTATCGTGAGAAACTTTAATAACA
>JAFGBG010000084.1 GCA_016933295.1 Sedimentisphaerales bacterium
ACTGATAATACTTGGAACCTTAGCCATACTTTTCTTCGAGCATTATACAAGTCCCGGCGAATCACAGCAGAAAGTCGGAATTTTAGGAGCTTTCTTTCAGTCCGTCACGGCAAGAACCGCCGGTTTTAACACCGTAGATATTAAAGCGATGTCCGCTTCCGGCAAATTCGTTCTGATACTGCTTATGTTTATCGGCGGCTCCCCCGGCTCGACTGCCGGTGGAATAAAGACCGTGACTTTGGCTGTCGTTGTTATGACAACAATCGCGGCTCTCAGAAAGCGACCCGAAGTCGAATTGTTCAATCGCTCTATCAGAATAGTCGTGGTCGGCAGAGCAATCACCGTTATGCTGCTTTTTATCGTCGTTCTGTTCACCGCTTCGCTGGCGCTGAGCGTGACCGAAAATGCAAACGGTTTCAGTTTTATGGATATTTTCTTCGAAGCCGGCTCGGCGCTGGGAACGGTGGGCCTGTCAACCGGCATAACTCGTTTTTTGACAACCGCCGGAAAATTGATTATTATTATTACGATGCTCATCGGCAGGCTCGGGCCTTTGACTCTGTTGGCGGCCCTTACGTTCAATCTTAAACCGGCCCGATACAGCTACCCCGATGAATCGATTATTGTCGGATAAATTAGTAATGTGTATCGCGTGTCGAGTAATGCGTGAGAAGCTTTGAGCAACGCAATACGATATACGCAATACGATATACGAGGGAAAAATTATGGCAAGGTTTGCGGTAATAGGATTGGGGCGATTCGGACAGAAACTCGCTATCGCACTTGCGATGAGCGGAGCCGAAGTTATCGCCATCGATAAAAACAGGGAAACGATAGAACTGATTGCAGACCAGGTCAGCCACGCGGTAAGGCTCGACAGCACCGACGAAGAAGCGCTCAAAGCGCAGGGCGTGGACAAGGCCGACGTCGCCATAATCGGAATCGGACAAGGTACCGGGCGCGGATTCGAGTCGGCGATCCTGACGGTAGTTAACCTGCGGCAACTGGGTCTCACGCAGATATACGCCAGGGCGGAGGATTTAATCGCCGGGGAAGTCTTCTCGAAAGTCGGGGCCACCGAGGTCATCTACCCTGAGATAGAATCGGCCCAGCGATGGGCGTATAAGCTGATAGCGCCGCAGATCGGCGAAAAAATCGATTTCGCGCCCGGTTACAGCCTCGGGCGGGTAAAGGCGCCGGCCAGCTTCGACGGCAGAACCGTTATGGACCTGCAACTGCGGCAAAAATATAACGTGAACCTGGTCTTAATCAAGCGGGCCGAAAATTCCCAGAAAACAAAGGAGCAGGACGGTAAAATCATCAATGTCCCCATGCCCGGCACGGTCATCTACGAAGGCGACATTATGATGGTCGTCGGCTCCGACGCCGACCTGGCGAAACTGCCACAGCAATAAGAGTAAGATTTGAGATTTGAAATTTCAAATTTGAGATCTGAGATATGGAATCTGAAATCTGAAATTTTAAAATTTGAGATTAACTGCCGGAGGTGATGAAAATGAAATACGAGCGTTTCGAGGATTTGCCGGTCTGGAAAAACGCGATTGACTTAGCCGTTCGCGTGTATATCCTGACAAAAAACAGTTTTTTCAACCAGCCGGGCGACCTTCGAGAGCAATTGCGTCGGGCGTCACTTTCGGTCTCGAATAATATCGCCGAAGGTTTTGAACGCGGTACAACTGCGGAATTGCTCGCCTTTCTCTATATCTCCCGCGGCTCATGCGGCGAAACTCGTTCGATGCTGATTTTCTCAGAACGCTTCGCCGAAGCCGCTCATCTAAAACCTGAAATCTCGAATCTAAACTCACTTGCCGAATCATGCTCCCGGCAGATACGTGCCTGGGCGGACAGCCTCCAGAATAGTGACATAAAAGGCCAGCGGCATCTTAACGAAGGCACACGCAGCAGATACGAAGGAAATAAAAGCAGAGAAGCTTTTGAAAAAAAGCTCGAAGAAACCCTGCGAAAGGCACGACCGCAGGATTACCCGGATGAGCAATAAACTTTGAAAATCTGAAATCTCAAATCCGAAACCCAACGAAGCGAGAGCCGACTTTGGAAATCTCAAATCTGAAATCTGAGATCTCAAATCTTGGATTCCAAACCACCACATGCCTCAAACTTACGGCTCACGTTTGAAATGCACTCACCTTAAATCTCTTGAAGTTATCCCAAAATTTTTTAAATCTTCGAAGTCGGTATGGAAGATGCAACTTCTTATCAACCTTGTGATATTTCCTGATTTTTCTGAATGTCTATCTTCTTTTGACGAAGGAGAATATAAGCGACAATAAATATTCCGGCAATAACCACTCCCGTAACGGGTAAAACAACGCTAAGAGGCTTTTTCTCGTCCTTACTAAATAGCTCTGGATAACGTGCGATTAGGCTTTTAAATTCTTCCTTATCCCTTGCGGCACGCTTGCCATGCTCACCATGCGGATATTTGTTTGCCAGCTCATCAAAAATGGAATCCACACTTTTATAATTACCTTTGAAAAATTCCATTACAGCGAGTTTGTTTAAGACAGATTCACGAACGGGGAATTCGTCCGTCAAATTGTACGCTATTAAAAAATAATCATAAGCTGATTCAACGAGAGGTTCTTTGATTTCCCCTTTTCTATATTGCTGCAGAAATTTTTCGCCGGCCGGGTATTTTTCTTCCAATCTTTCTGCATATTCAATACCAAGCCTTGCGGCGGCCATTTGTGCCAATACTGTGTTCTCATATTTATCAATAAAATCCTTGATGATTGATATTCTTTCAGGTTTCTTCTCAAAATGTGTTTTGCTGCCATAAACAATAAAATCAAAATCACCTGGATCCGAAAGCATTGAAAGCATTTCTTTTTCTAATGCTGAGGCGGGGGTAATATTTATATCCAGAGGATTCGATGATAAGGTATTTGTTCTTTTAGCAATGATTGTATATGTTCCCGGAGAATCAAAGATTAGTTTATTTTTGTAATCGTCATACAACAGTATTATACTTCCGCCGTAAACAAGTCCTTTATTATTTTCCAGATATAGAAAATGCTTTCTTTTTGATAAAAAAATTTCATTCGTGAGGTCTTCTTTGTGATAAATCCGAATAGACATTTGGTGATTTATCGAATCCAGGATTTTACCTCTTTCTTCTGTCACTTGTGGATTTTCAAATCTAAATATCACCTTTAAGATTAGAGGCTCACCGATGCCGATATTTTTCTGTGCTACGTTTATTTTCACTTCTACAGGATAATCTGCGATTCCTAAAGAATTCATTAAGCACAAAAGAGCTACAATAAAATTGGTTTTCAATACTTCATTTTTCATTTTAAATCATCTATAATATTTTGAATCTGATAGGGGACGCATCTCTTCATTTCAAGACTGAACCGATGTGTTCGCTCATCATTTCTCTCGATCCTCGAAAACTGAACTACCCATAGCACTCGCTCAAAGTTGCCTCAAGATTATATCTTTCCCCGGCGAAGCAGCAAATAAAAAACAGCATTTGGCTTTCAGCTTTTAGCAGTCAGGAACCACGAATCACAAGCCGCGAATTACGAAGCACTACATATAAGGCGTATCTGCCGGGGTAAATATTGATTGTTTTTTATAAAAAAATGAAAAAAATTCTGATTTCTCACGGTTTTTCTTATTTGTGGGTACTGCTTTAGTTCGATAGCCAGATGTTTCGACTCCGCGATGCTCCGCTCAACAAGAAAAGTAACGAGCGATGAAAATGTGCCGTATCAAGGACAATTTTCCGCTAAAACGGCGTTTTTGCTTGTTTTTTTGCCGAAAGTCGATACAATTGTGAACAGATAGAAAATAGAATACTGAATACACAATACACCAATGAGGGGGGAAATCAAAAAAACAGCGAATCAGTGAATTAGTTCATTAGAGATTTTTTTGCAGGTTTTAATGTCGGCTAATTAACTAATCAACCAATTCTCTAATCCACTAATCACGCAAAAACGCCACAATGTGCTTATGAACCTTTGTGCCTTGCAAATCTAAATAGATTTGGAGTTAATTTGAAAAAACGAACCCAATTTGCCGAAGGCAAATTGAGCCAAGTTCTTTTAGAATAAGGCATTATGTTGAATCCAGCTTCGTATTGGAATACGCCGGGACAAGAAAACGAAGCCAATCTTAACGGCAGAATACAGAACACAGGAGCCAGAAGACAGAAGTTGAAAAAACGAAGCCAATGTTCAAAGTTTCCGGTATTTTCGCAGCATATCGAGCAGATTTTGCATATCATCCGGCAAAGGAGCCTCGAATTCGACCAA
>JAFGBG010000085.1 GCA_016933295.1 Sedimentisphaerales bacterium
ACCTTGACAGAGATGGAAATGGAAACGATAGTACTTGCCGGTGATTTCTGGAAGGGATAAAGAAATGAATTCAAAACACCGTATCATCTTAGCATTAATAATGATGTCGGCACTAACTTTAGCATCTCTACCCTGCTCTTTTGCCCAGGACGTTAATGACAGAAACGCAAGTAACGAAGACGGCATAAGAATGTCAAGACCGGGCCAGGGACTCGGACCTCGACAAGGTGAACGAGGAATGAGAGAACGAGATGACGGCGGTGGCAGAAGGTCGGGGGGACGAGGAGGTCCCGGAGGACAAGACAGGGACGGGGGACGGAGAGGCCCCAGAGGAGGACAAGATAGGCCGGGACGAGGACCGGATATTGGATGGAGACGACCGGAGCTAACTGATGAAAATTATGACCAGATTTTATTGGAATTGGAAAAACGTGATCCGAATTCTGCGAAGGAACTATCCGATCTGCGTAAAAAAGATCCGAGAAAATTCGAGAGTCAGCTAAGAAGGATTGCATGGCCGGAAATGAACAGGGTAATTATAAAACTCTGGGATGGTATCAGACGCAAGGAATTCCTCGAATGGCTGGAAGAATATATACCCGAAAAAGCGGCTGAATTAGCTCGCTTAAAAGAAAATGAATCCGATCTTTACAACGAACAATATGAACTAATCAGGCAACAATACATCCGAATTTATGATAGAGCAAGGTGGAATCCTGAACTGACGAAAGTCCTCATAGCAGATTTGCAATTAACCGAAAGAGAAAGCGAGTTGCTTAAAAGAATCAAATCCACCGATTCCGAAGAAGAAAAAAGCATGCTCATGGCGCAACTGGAGGATTTGGAAGGTGATAGATATGATTTAATTGTAAGAAGAAAGCAAATAGCTTATGAACTATTGCTCAAGCGGCTTCAAGCATTGCAAAATGAGGTCAAGGCAAGTATCGAAGATATCAATAAATCAATGGATGAAGAAGTTAAAGCAAACACCGTGAAGGAACGAATGAAAGAATTAACAGAGGGAAAACCCCGAGGATTTGGATGGTATTAATTCTTCTAAAGATATTATTTATATCTACTTTGCAAAACGCTAAACAAAGAAGTTTTTAAGAAAATAGAATAATTTATATTTTTGCTGCCCAAGGATGGCACCGACTTAACACTCTTGGTGCCAATCCATACCTACCCCGCAAGTTCTTTGCGGGGTACTTTTTTAATATCACAAATAATTACAATTATACCTTATCCTGATGATATGATCATTTAAGAGAACCAAAAAATCTTTTGAACCTGGGCTGGTACTTGTCTTTAATATCGAAAGAACCAATCACACCCTTTGCTTTTCCTATGATCAATTTTCTTTCCACGAAGCCAAAAAATCTCGAATCCTTACTACAATCCCTGTTATCTCCCATCACAAAATACTCGTCATCCGGCACTATAACGGGGCCAAAATTTCTCATTGCACGAATCGAAGGAACATTCATAACGGCATGAACGGAGCCGTCGATATCTTCCATTGCCAATAAGCATTTCCTCTTGAGCTCATCGGACAGATATTCTGTATATTTCGGCTCAATTTCAGTGTAACTGAGAGCTTCTTCATTGATGAAAAGCAAGTTATTTTTCATTTCGATTTTATCACCCGGCAAAGCTATTACTCTCTTAATCAATCGCGTGCCATCGTCGGGGGAAAAACAAATTACAATATCCGCCCTTTTCGGATCCGACCACTTGGCAAGCCTATGCAGTGTCAGTGGAAATCTAAGGTCATACGCCAGTTTATCCACATAAACCAGGTCTCCTTCGAGTATAGTCGGATTCATAGAACCTGAAGGCACCCAATTCCAATCCGCCAGGCTTGATTTGACGGGTATGACTATAAAAATAACAATAAAAGCAGTTAGCCGCCACTCTCTCCATAAACCGTAAAAAAACTTTCCCAACTTTTGTTTTTTCATTTTTTTCCTCTGCAATTAATTATCGGCATGAATTTGTATTATATACGTTAAAAATCGGTTTAAGTTCCCGATAGAGACAAGAATTTCTATAAATCTAATATTGACATATTTTGGCTAATCTGTTATTAATGGATAGATTATAACTAAAAGTATAGAGGAACACTAAGCCTTAATAATAAAAAATCACTAATTTAGACATTAGAAAGCCGGTGTGTTTCTAAATTTGATATATTGAGGGGAGAAGGAATGAACCATGCGGGATAGGCGGAATACCGAAGCGGAATCGTCACGGGAAACAGATATTTCACATAATCCTTCCACTCGAGATGAGCAAACAGAAATTCAGCGCAAAAAACAGCAACCTCAGCTTTGCGACCATATTTTCGAGACTATTTTTAATAATACCGCCGATGGAATACTTGTAGCCGACGTGGAAAACAAGTCATTCTTCATGGCCAACGCAAGATTGTCTAAAATGCTCCTTTATAGCTCTAACGAGATTAAGAATCTTGGTATTATTGATATTCATCCCGAGAAAGACTTGCCATATGTTATGGAACAGTTTTCCCTACAAGCACGGGGTGAACACAGTCTTGCTAAAGATATCCCAGTTATGAGAAAAGATGGGACAGTTTTTTACGCAGACGTTAATTCTCTGCCAATAACTTTGGACGGCAGAAAATTTCTAATTGGCATTTTCAGAGACATCTCTGATCGTAAAAAAGCAATAGAACAAATAAACATGCTGGCAAGGTTCCCATCAGAAAATCCAAATCCCGTCTTGCGGATATCTGGAGATGGAAAGATCCTTTATGCTAATCAAGCGTGTTCCGATCTTCTTGAATTCTGGAATTGCGAGATCGGTAATATCTTACCGCCAGAACTTTCCGATACCGCCACAAAATCGCTAAAAACTGCCGAGCTTCAGCGAAGTGAAATTAACTGTGGAGGAAAAATTTATGAGTTAGTTTTCACGCCGATAAAAAATGTCAAAATTATAAACATATACGGTTATGATATTACAGAGCATAAAAAAGCAGAAGATGCACTGAAGCAAAGTGAAGAGAAGTTTCGACTGGCTATGGAAGCAACCAACGATGCCCTGTGGGACTGGAATATGGTAACTGATGAGGTCTATCGTAATCCACGTCATGCAACAATGTTAGGTTATCAGCCCAAAGAACTGAGCACATCACAAGAAGAATGGGAAAAGCGAATTCATCCCGACGATAAAGATTATGTTTTCCAAATCATTGAGGAATACGCAAAAAATGAAAGGACAAACCCATTTGAGATTGAATATCGACTTAAAACAAAAACTGGAGATTATATATGGGTTTTAGGCCGCGGAAAAATAGTATCATACAACAATGAAGGCATGCCATTAAGGATGATCGGAACAAACACCGATATCAACGAACGCAAGAAAACGGAAAATGAACTCAAGAAGTTTAAAGCGATTGCCGACAGAGCCGGTTATGGTGTGGGTATATGCAACCTTAAAGGTAATATTACCTATGTTAATAAATCAATGGCACAAATGTATGAGACTACTACGGAAGAAGCAATGGGCAAAAACCTTTCCTTTTTCCACAGCAAAGAACAATTGGAAAATGTAAACAGACTCAACAAAAAACTCATTGAAAAAGGCAATTATGTATTCGAAGAGTTATGGCGCACCGGAAAATCCGGCCGGGACTTCTGCGCTCTAATGAACGGCACGCTTATAAAAGATAGCAAAGGTCAACCTCAGTTAATGGCGTGCACTGCCATCGACATTACCGAACACAAGAAGATGGAGGAAGAACTTTTCAAAGAAAAAAACAGACTTCAATCCATATTGGAGGTAATGGACAGTTTCGTTACTATTCGAGATTTGAATTATACAATTCTTTATCAAAACGAGGCCGTAATGAGACTATTAGGCAATCAAATCGGAAAGAAATGTTACAAAGCCTATGAGAGAAAAGAAAGCATATGTGAAGGTTGTCCCGTAGAATTGGCATATACAGACGGCAAATCTCATATTTCGGAAAGGAAAGTAATGTTACCTTCAGGCAAATGGATATACCTGGAGAATATTGCTAATCCAATGAGAGATGCTAATGGTAAGATTTTTGCTTGCCTCGAAGTTGCGACAGATGTAACCGAACGTAAGAAGGCAGCAGACACTCTCCGTGAAAGTGAGGAAAAATACAGAACACTCGTGGAAAGTGCCGGTGAGGCTATAGCCACTGTGGATGCAAACGGCAGATTCCTGTTTATGAATCAAACAGCGATCAAACGCCTTGGAATCGCTCCGGAAAACTACATGGGAAAAACAATGTGGGATTTGTTTCCAAAACAGTATGCTGACAACCAAGCGTCAGATATTCAACAAGTAATCAAATCGGGACAGGGAATGAATCGGTTCGTGGCATCTGAGATTCAAGGTGAACAAAGATGGTATAACACAACAATAGAACCGTTAAGAGACGCAAGGGGAAATGTCATAGCCGCGACGGTCATAGCAAGGGACATCACAGAGATTAAGCAGACGCATGAAAAACTTGATAGATATCGTGAAGAAATGGCTCGGGCAGAACAACTTGCTTCAGTAGGTACATTGAGTGCCACGGCAGCCCATGAATTGACACAACCTCTAACAGTCATTCGTCTTTTGATCGAAAATGCCCTGAAAAAACTGGAGACTATCGGCTCCGATCAGGCGATTACAGAAAAACTCAAAGACAGCCTGGATGAAGTCTCGAATATAACTTCAGTAGTCGAGAGATTGCGCAGATTCGCGAGAAAAACATCGGGCAAAATTTCCAAGGAAGTGGATTTATATCTTGTTGCCTCAAAAATTATAAATTTGTTATATGGAAGTGCTCAACAGACAGGTTTTACCATACATCCTGAAAATATGGAAAAACTGCCGCATATATATTCCAACGATAAAGATATGGAGCAACTCTTTTTTTCGCTTATTGATAATGCTATACAGGCGAGTCAGAACAAACAAAATCGTAAACTTATAATCAGCGGCACCTGCCTAAAGAACAAACAGATTGAATTATCTTTTCGTGATAACTGCGGTGGTATTTCTACTGAGAACCTTGAGAGGATATTCGAGCCCTTTTTTACCACTAAACCACCAGGCCAAGGAACCGGTCTCGGTCTTTGCATTGTACAAGATATAGTATCTCGCGCCGGCGGTAAAATACGTGTCGAGAGCAAACTCGGTGAAGGTACGACATTTATAATAATCCTCCCGATAAACGATGAGGATGCTTAGAAAAGAATTGTAATGCCAAGTTTCAGAAATCGAAATATTTTTTTTGTTGACGATGAACCCAAGGTACGTGAGGTGGTTGGAGAAACCCTCGAACAGCTTGGCTCAAAAGTCAGATGTTTTGCAAAAGCCTCTGAATGCCTTGAACAAATTGAAACACAAAGATGTGATCTGTTAATTACCGATGTAAAAATGCCGGAAATGAACGGCATAGAACTGTTAATTAAAGCAAAGCGTATAGCTCCATGGCTTCCAGTATTAATTGTAACCGGTTATGGTGATATTCCAACTGCTGTAACCGCGGTGAAAGCCGGGGCAGTAGATTTTATTGAAAAACCTTTAGAAACCGAAACCTTTTTAAGAAAAGTAAAATCGTTATTAAAACATAATTCAGTACTAAACTTCATAAAAGATAATCCCCTAACCAGGAGTGAGATTAAAATACTAAGACTGGTAATCGAAGGAAAAAGCAGCAAGGAAATTGCAAATATACTTCATCGTTCGATTAGAACCGTTGAAGTGCATCGTTCCGGCATAATGCATAAGCTTGGTGTCGACAATCTTGTCGACCTTGTCAAACGTGCCGCAGCAATGGGTTTGATAGATCTTCTTGATGAACAAAAAACAGATTAAGTCCCGGCTATTCCAGTTAATATGGCCTACTCAGTCTTGTCCCATCCGGCGAAATAAGATCCTTTCTCTCCCGTCGGAGTATCACACCAAATTCGAAATCTTTTTGGTTTCATTTTATAAGGATCAAAACGAGTTTCATCCTGCCTTACAAATTCGGTTGCTCGTATCCTTTGCTCCTTTCCCGCAGGCATTCTGGGTATTTCAATGCTATAATTCCTTCCATAAGGTTCCAATATTATTTGAAGTTCGACATTAGTCCAATCAAACGTGTCATTATTATATATAATAAATTGTGTTCCCGTAAAAGTCACCTTGGTATTCAAACGGACTGTCGATTCTTCGGATGGTTTAGCTTTACCCATTTTGGAATTTTTCGTCGAAGAACTCGATAATATAGAAATACAAATTAAAATTACAGCAATAACCTGTAAAGTGAACGGACACCTTGTCTTATGAAAAGACTTCTTAACATCTTCTATGCGAAGCTGCTCAAGACGCTTTTCAATCGCTTCCTCGTTCAACTGAACTCCGCAGAAGAAGCACTTTGCAGCTTCGGTGTCGATTTCCTGTCCACAAAAAGGACATTTTTCCGGTCCCATCTCCGCTCTCCTGAATAAAAACCCTTTTTGTTAACATTCAGCATGTCAGAACGAAGAATACATTAATACATATAAATTTTAACAAAAATCTTAATTTCTGTCTATTATTGTTTCGATAACCTATCACTCTACAGTAATAATCCTTGTTTTTAACGTAAAAATCAGGTTTTTGCACGAATAAAGACAGAAAAAAATCACAATAACTAAAGAAGTATTTAATTCTGAAATCTATCCATATTTTACCGTCCGACTTTTTTGTTATTATGTGATATTATCAAGAATTCCGCTGATGAGCTGATGGCAAAAAAAATATAAAAACCAGAATGATATCCTCGTATCCGGGATTATTTGACAAATTCCACTTCTGTCTTAATTATTGCACTTTTAGACCAGAAAAAGTTATGATTTAGTTACTTCCAAGACCTCGCCTCGGGATTTTATAGGACTATAAAAATAGTTATAATAACAAACTGGTACACATAAATTTGTCATTCCAGGTGTTTTAACAGAAATAACAGATTTTTCGGTTTTAATTCTTAAGAATCTAATAACCTACATAGTAAAAAAATTAGATCTCGAGTAAAAAATACTTGAGATATCAGATAGACAGAGGGAATTCATTTCTAAATGTACGGAAAAGAGTCAAAAATGATTCAATTTAAGTCAAATAAATACCTTAGTTATCTTCCCCACCGATTATAGAAAAAAACAAGACTTCTTTGAAAACCAACCGCCGTTTTACCGATAATATCCTTATACGGAATAATAGGATATAGTAAAATCATTTTATATGTTTCTATAAATGCTAACTTAGGAAATTTTAATCTTTTTACAACATCGGGATAATAACATGAACATAAATAAAATTTCATTTTCACTCGCTATTTGTAATTTGGTTTTTGCACCTGTATTTGCAAGTGGAATTACCGCTTTCACAAAACCGAGCGCGGATGTAACGCTGTCTTTTATTCAGCCAGGTCGTATTCAAAAAATCAACTACCGGAAGGGAGACTCGGTTAAAGTAGGAGATGTGCTTGTTCAACTGGATGATTCCGTTGAGCAAGTTCGACTGGCACAACTTGAAGCTGAAAGCAAAGATAAAACACAAATAGAGGCCAGCGAAGCAAAATTAGCCCAAAGCAGGGTGGATCTTGAAGAAAGAGAAAAAATCCCCAAAGCGGTGACACCTTTGGAACTGGAATATGCGAGGCTGAATTTAAAGATCGCCGAACTGACACTTCGAATGGCGATATTTCAAAACGAGCAGGCACAGAGAAAATACGAAGAAGCAAAGCTCCAGATTGAACGTATGCGTCTGAAAAGCCCGATAGACGGAAAAATCGAAGCCATAAAAGGTATTGAAATAGAAACAGGTGAATCGGTTAACGCACTGGAAGATGTAGTTAGAGTTGTTCGCATTGATCCTCTATGGATAGATGTTGAAGTACCGTTAGATCAAACAACCAATTTAAAATATGGTCGCAAAGCCGTTGTAGAGTTTCCCGATCCCAAAAGCATGTCTATTGAGGGTACTGTTATATATATTGCCGCAGTTGCAGATGCTGCCAGTGATACATTAAATGTATGCGTTCAAGTGCCCAACAGTACCAACCGCCCCGCCGGTGAACACGTAACAGTTACTTTCCCAACTTCAAGTGAATAAGGAACACAAGCCATGAGCTTTCAAGGAAGATTCAAAAATACTATTGATAATAAAAAAACTTTCAATACAGGATTTGTTATTTTTACTGACTATAAGAATGCATCCCTTAATGTCGTTTTGTTTGCTTTCGCCGCACTCTTATTGACCGGTTGTGTTTCGGACAAAACCAATGAAGACGGCATTTTACTCTCCTATCAGCAGATTTTGGCAAATCAGGACTACAAATTTATCGATGACACAGATAGTAACCAACCTCTGGATATATTTAAAACTACATATCCGGCGGCGAATAATATATACGATGTAGAAATTACAACAGATCCTAATACAGGGCAGCGCAACGTCAATCTTTCTATCGAACAGGTTTTAGTTAGAACACTTGCCAATAGCCCTGAAATCAGAGTAGTCAGCTTTAATCCCTCGATAAAAAAACAAAACATAACCAGGGAGACTTCGCAATTCGATCCCACAGCTTTTAGCGAGCTAAACTACGAAAAAGACGACAATCCGGCAAACAGTATTTATCAATCCGGTCAATCAGACGAACGTTCTTTACAAACAGGCATCAAACAAAAAAGCATTACAGGTTCGGAGTGGACACTTAGTTACGCGTATACTCGAACATGGGACGACTTGTCGGGCAGGACTCTATCCACCCGCTATGAGCCGATACTCAGTTTTAAATTAAAACAGCCGCTTTTACGCGATGCCTGGCAGGAAATAACCCTCGCGGGAGTCGATGTGGCAAAGCTCAACTATAAGACCTCTTTACTCGCGTTCCGGCAAAAAGCCGAAGAGGTCGCCGTAGGAGTGATTTCAGCTTACTGGCAACTATTACAGGCTCAACGTAATATGGAAATCCACCAGAGATTATTAGATAGTACACTTGAAACATTAGAGAAAGTGACACGAAGAAAAGAAATTGATGCTACAGAGCTTCATATAAAGCAGACAGAAGCTTCCGCAAAAGCACGTGAAGCTGCGTTGATTAAGGCAAAAAAACAGGTTATCGATGCACAGGATGTACTGCTAAGACTTATGGCGGACGCCCAATTGAGTGTACTCGATAATTTCAATATCATACCCGTAAGTGAACCTATACAGGAATGTGAGAAATTCGACTGCTCGAAACTTATAGAATCTGCATTGATTAACAATCCCATTATTCAACAGGCGAAACTCGAGATTGAGATTGCAGATATTAATATCCGAATAGCTGAAAATCAGGATATGCCGCGATTGGATATGCTGGCTTCGGCCAGAGTGCAGGGATTGGATAGAGGCCCGGATAACGCTTATGAGAATTTTACCAACGGTGATTACTTCAGTTACGGTCTCGGTCTTTCTCTTGAATATCCTCTTGGTAATCGCCAGCGAGAGGCAGAATTAATCCAGAGAAGATTCGAACGCCGACAGGCTGTTACAGTTCAACAAAACGTCTCTTATCAGGCGGCTCAATTAATCAGGGAAAGAGCAAGAAGGGTGGAAACGAGTTATTCGGAAATCCAGGTTCAAAAAGAGGCTGTTGAAGCCGCACGTATCCATCTTGAAGTTCTCGAAGACACTGAAACAATTCGAGAGCAACTGACACCCGAGTTCCTGTTAGTTAAATTACAAGCCCAGGAAATACTGGCAAATGCACAAATGGCGGAAGCAAAAGCAATCGCAGATTTAAATATCGCCTTTGCTGAGTTGGCCCAAACTATGGGCACTGTTTTGAACCTTCATCAGGTCGAAAACTCATTGCTACAGATTTCGGAGATTAGTGCAACCTCCGAGTAATTACAATAATGTTGTTGAAATCATGAGCTATTCACTTCCGGCAAAGCCCAGTTGCTCATCGAGCCAATTATCGGTTCTTAGTACATTTTTTCGCCGACGCATCGCCAGCCTTTCCGCACGGCTCTGGCTCAGATGAAAAATGCCGCGAATCAACGGCGAAGAAATATCATCAGTGGAATGAGCATGTCTCTTTTTGAAATATGCAACAGTATTCCTGGCATATCGAGATACAATCTCGTCATCCAGAGAAAATATACCCTGGGCGCTACCGGGATCGCCCTGACGAGCACATCGACCGAATAACTGCCGGTCTATCCTGGCGGATTCATTTGGCTCTGCGGCAATAACATGAAGACCTCCCAATTCAGTAACTCCCCTGCCGAGCTTGATATCCGTTCCCCTTCCGGCCATATTGGTAGCAACTGTAATTTTCCC
This sequence comes from Sedimentisphaerales bacterium, assembly GCA_016933295.1. Classification (GTDB taxonomy): domain Bacteria; phylum Planctomycetota; class Phycisphaerae; order Sedimentisphaerales; family Anaerobacaceae; genus JAFGPS01. Next base: position 10,348 of record JAFGBG010000085.1, read on the forward strand.
GAGCTTACCGGCTTCAGCAACAATCTGCGCTTCCATGCGATGGTGAACTGCATTCAAAACCTGGTGTACCAGATTGGCAGATTTAAGCATTCCACTAAGGTGCTCACTGGCAAGGACACTTCGTGTTCCGATCAGAATCGGTCTGCCGGTAGCATTAATCCGGCCTATTTCCTGTACGATTCTCGCCCATTTTGATGCATTATTGGACAAAATAATATCCGGCAGATTCTTTCTTTTACAGGGACGATTCGTCGGAATCGTTACTACAGGCAGGTGATAAATCTGCCAGAATTCGGAAGCGGCTTCGGCTGCCGTACCTGTCATTCCCGACAAGCGATCATACATCCGAAAGAAACGCTGAAAACTTATACGGGCATAAGTATCTTTCGGCGGATTTACATTCAAGGCTTCTTTGGCCTCAACTGCCTGATGAAGACCATCCCGCCAGGTTCTGTCCGGCATTAAACGGCCCGTGAATTCATCAACAATAACTATCTTACCTTTATCAATCACGTAATGATGATCCCGCACATATAAATCCTTAGCGGTCAAAGCACGGTTGACAATTTCCTGAGAACGACGATTTCCCTGCCACAGCCCGCCTAAATCGCCAGTGATTGCGGCTAAATGTTCTTTGCCTCGTTCGGTTAGTTCTATATCTCTGTAGCGGTGGTCTATTCGATAATCGATTTCCTGCTTCAACTGTCCGGCGATAACCGCCGCCTGACGGAACGACTCAACCTGTTCCGGATTTGGGGCATTTCCAGAAATAATAAGCGGTGTCACTGATTCGTCAATAAGAACGGAATCAGCCTCATCAACAATAGCGCAATTTAATCCCCGTTGTATGAGCCTGTCGGTGAGATTTTTCGCACCACCGGCCATTTTTGAAACCAGGGCCGAGCTTAAACCTCTCAAACGACCCAAAGTGATTCGGTCTCGCAAGAAATCGGCCGCAACTTCTTTGTTCGTACAATATGTAATATCGGCCATATATGCGGCTTTTCTCCGGGCAGGAGGCATTTGCTGTTCTATGTAGTCAACGGTAAGGCCGCAAAAACGATATATTTGCCCCATCCATTCGGCATCTCGCCTGGCCAAATAATCGTTGACGGTAACAACGTGACAACCACGACCGCGCCAGCCGGCTACGGTTACATACATTGTAGAGGTAAGAGTTTTACCCTCCCCGGTCGCCATTTCGGCAATACAGCCGCCCTCGAGAGCCATGGCTCCGGTTATCTGAACGGGAAAAGGTTTTTCTCCGATTTTACGAAAAGCAACTTCTCGAACAATAGCAAATGCGGTTTCAATATCCGACGGCTTGTCACGCTGACAACGAAATATTTCGCGTATCTCGGCGGCAACCTGACGTAGCTTAGAATCCGTCATTTCAGAGATTTTTTTTTCAAGAGACAGGATTTTCTCTGTCCGTCGTAGAAAACGCTTATATCGCGGCACAGCCCTTCCAACCAACCCGATACCGGTATCCCATGCTGCATCAAGCCCCTTCGGAAGAGACTCGCCGGATGTTCGTTGTCCGAGCATTTGCCATGTTGCACTGGGGATCCCTGCCATATCAAATATGAAACCTCCGCTGGAATAACTGCCTTATATCTGACCACCATTGAAACAAAAGCGGTCTGTCGGGCATCTGGATTCTCGCCACGACCCGCTGCCCGGACCTTAACTGGTCAGGTTTATCAAAATGCGGCTTAATGCGGACTTCAAAAAATCTCTCTGCGGCATGCAAACCTTTGGGATCATCTATAAGTGTTGGTATGGAACCACCGACAGCATATCCCATTGCCTGGTACGGTAATTGCTCTTTACCTGCAGGCAAAATCTGCTCAATTTGCCCGCTCAGCGTCACATCGGGGCGTCCTTTGACTCTAATTTCCACATTTGTTTCGGCAAAGTTCCCCGTGTGATTTATGAGCATTGCCGCAAGCTCCTGACCGGCGGCTGCACGGACAAACACATTATCCAGATCAGCTACCAAACCAATCATCTGGCCACGACTCAAATACAATCCCCTGGCCTTATCAATATCAGGAGAAATCCATGTGCCTTCCAAGCTCGCTTTAATATCCAACGCGGCCAGCTCGTAATCTATACGAGCGATTTTTTCATTCAATGCCTCTATTTGCTCATCCAGCATCTGCACTTCAGCCATATCACGCGTTTGTGCGATACGCCGTTTAGCCTGAAAGCCCCGCAGTTCGGCAAGCAATCCCTTTTTTTCCGCTTCCAATTCAGGATTCGACGCCGTAATAAGTGACTCTCCATCCGGTGACACTGTTTGATTCGAAAGCAGGAAATCTGAAACGAAACCATCGCTCTCGGCATAGACGACAGCCATGTTTAACGGCTCAACAATCCCTTCGATTCTGAAATACTCTGGAACTTTAAGAATTCCAACAGAAATAACTATAAGAGCCATCGCCGCTAAAGTCGAGCTTACTGCCACACCACGAGACCTGGCCAGCTCTCCACTGGTAGCCAGATAACGAATAAACTTGCCAATAGGGACGACAATCCAGGCAATGACTGCCGAACCGGCGAAAATCGGCACAAGTACGAATAATTCCTCGGGCAGTCTGTCATTCAAGAACAGCAGGATTCTTATACAAATAAAAACTCGGTAAGCAGTTGAGGCAATACCATAAAAAAGGAACCATATTTTCTCGCCGGAACTGTGAGCCGGATTATAGGCGGATTTCAGTTTCCAGCAATATTTTTTAACTAGATAGTAAATATAATTTTTTGATCGCTGGCTTAAATTCGGTATCTCTATCAGATCGGATAAAACATAATAGGCATCGAACCTCAAGAGAGGATTTCCGTTAAAAATAAGCGTGGAAACGCTGGCAAGGAATATAATATTATAAGAAATAATATGCAGGGTTCCCGTAGAGGTATTGACCCAGATAATTGCCGCTACAGCGGCACAGAAAAGCTCGATCATGACACCTGATAAACCGACAACTACTCTATGCCACTTCTTTCGAAACGCCCATGCACTCGAAGCATCAACGTAAGGCAGCGGCACAAACACCAGAAACATAATACCTATTACGTGTACTTCTCCGCCGCTTCCGTTGAGCCTGCCGAACCTCTTGCATGCAAAAGCATGGCCAAATTCATGAAAAATCTTGATAATGACCATACTCAGATATAAAAATATGAAGTTATCCGGATTAAGGATATCGGTACTTTGAAAAAACAGCTCTTTTATATTGCCGACAATAAAATACAGACCGGCAGATATTACCACCAGCCACAACAACAAGCCAAACCAGCTAAATATTAATCCGAACAGACCAACCCACCTGCTAAGAAAATGATCCGGATCGATAAGCGGTATATGAATAAACAACAAGTTTGAAAAAAAGCCTTGTATTCGCCGCTTGATGCGCGTGTGATAGCGATTGAACAGACTTTCAGCATCGGGCGCAAGCTCCGCATAAAGAAGATTCGAGCAATACAAATTACCAAGAAGCTGTATAACCTCCGGCTGTGTCGGCGCATAATCACCGTATCTCTCATTACAAATCCGCCAGACCTCCGCCACTGTTTTTCTGCCGTCAAGTAAGCCAATGAAATGATATGCATCGCTACTGACGCGCGAAAATTCGTTACTTGAAGGATTCTCCAGGACGTACCACATTTGCCCCCGAAAATGCTGTCTGTAAACCTGTACACTTGACAGAAGTCTCGGCCTAAGTTGTGCGACACGGAACCATGATTCATGAAAAGTAGGACGCTCAACAGCCATAAAACGCCTTAATACTTAAAGCCATAATTTCATCCGTACCCAGTTCACGATTTTTCGCGACCATATCCAGGCATAGTGGCGTCGGCCGATAGATACTTTTGCCACTCCTTCCATTCCCGGCCGCATCCAGTCGTGCGTTTCAATCAGTTTCACACGAACCTTAAATATATTTCGCTGGTTTACAACTTCAGCTATCGGGCTAATGCTTTCAACGACAAAATTAATTCGCTCACCGGGATACGAAGCGGTTGCCAGCCGCCCTTTCTGTCCGATCTGAATATCTTTAACTTGATCTTCGGGGACAAACAATTGTGCACGTAAGGATTCAAGAGGACAAACCTCAAAAAGAACATCTCCAACTTTAACCGGAGCTCCGATCTGGCGTTTGAGGTCACCCTGGACAACAACGCCGCTGATAGGAGATACAAGACTGGCCTGACTAATCTGATATTCCAATAACTCAATTTGCGCATCGGCCTGATCCGCTTTTGCCAGGGCAATCTGGCTTTGTGCGGTCTCGCCGCTGCTCCTGTAGGCATCGGCTTCTTTGATATAACCGGCTTTTGCCGCTCGTGCCGTAGCAAGTTTAAGATTAAGCTCCGATATATCAAGGCATCCGAGAATGGTATTACCGGCTTCAACCTTATCACTTACTTCAACTTCAACACTTTTGATATACCCGTCGAAAGGCGCCGGAATGACCTGTTGAACAGTTGCCTCAAGCACAAAAGGCGCCTCGGCCCGGAACTGGCCTTTGCCGAAGATTAAAAACAATATCGCCGCGCAGCACAGAATCGCCGCCAATTTTATCCACGTATATTTCGGTCCTAAAAAAGCAGCGGCAAATTTGCGGCTTTTTGCCGCTATTACTGCTCCGATCCATCTGTCATACTCATACAGATTACCTAACCTGGCAGTACACAACTCACAAGCCAAACGGACTGATTCAATTTCATCGGGAGAGAAGGGTTTATCCGCCGGACGCTCAAGAGTCACAACTGCGATAATGTTACCATCCGACCTTAGAGGCAAGCTCAATACGGCCAGCGGGCCGTAACGATTGGAAAGATTCTGTGTGGCACGATTTATAAAAGCCGACTCCTTAGGAGCGGGACTGATAATTTCAGTATCCTGATCAAGACATTCCTCCATTGCAGATTCTATATCCTGAACTACTTTCATCTTGCGGCTGAAATCCTCGGTGTGGCTCATTGCCTTGAGCTGAACATATTTTCCCTTGAGAAAACCAAGACTTGCCCGTTCGCATTGCCATTTAGCCGCAATTTCATTGCAAAAAGCCATTGCCGCACCGGCAAATCTTTTCTGCCGGTTGACGACAGATAAAGTCTCCAGAGATTGTTGCAATCTAAGACAATTACGCCGCCAATTAATTAGAGAAGGATCCTTCTTAGAACACACCAACATTCCTAACGACAGTTGCAGTCTTTGCGAACAAATTTCGAGAGCCTCTTTGTCCTCGGCAAGGATTAAAAAAACGGCAACAGTTCTTTCCATCTCAAGCGGCGTTCTCGGTATAATTATTACATACGCTTTGGCGGAATGATGCTCGCGTTGCTCAGGTTCATTCAAATGCTTGATAATAACCTTGTTTGAGGAGATAGCCTCACGACCGAAAGCTACCGATTTAGCCAGCCAATCCGGCGAAGAAATATCCTTACTCAACTGCGGATACAACGCGAGGACATGAACACTCGATTCTCGATCCATTTTAAGAATCGCACCTGCGTCAGCCCCGCAAAGCAGGCACTGTACCTTCAACATAATGCGCAGGAATTGCTCATGGCTTTTATCCGACTTGTAAAGTTGCTCGAGTATCTCGGTAACGGCCACGTTACTTAGAAGCTGGAATTGATTTTTTTGTAAACGATCCACTTTTTTTCGGGCTGCTTCATCCGGCCCGAGCCTCGCTGTTTTTTTGTAAGCCCAGGTTCTTTGAATTCCCGTTCGTATCGACAACTAATCAGGCTTAAATCAATCGTCAATAGCCTAAATTAACAATATTCCATAAAACTATCATAGCATATAGCTATGTATCCGGCAATCTTTTTTTGCATTTCTTGAAAGCCTCTCTTTCGATACACAAGGACAATCTTGTGCTCGAATGAACTGATGTTATAATATCCATATTTATATTTGAGTCTTATAAAAACAAACATAGACAGTATTGTAAATCGGAAGGATATTTTTTATGAGCTTGAAAATTTTGATTAGCCTAATACTTGCAACGGGCGTTCTCGGCAACGCAGGCACATCGGAAAAAAACGAGACAAAAACCAAAGAAAACTATCTATTCTCATCGTTCAGAGGCAACGGCGAAGACGGTCTTCATCTGGCATACAGCCACGATGGATTAGAATGGATTGCATTAAATAACGACACTTCCTTTCTCAAACCCGAAGTTGGAACCAAGCTAATGCGTGATCCCTGTATCTGCCGGGGGCCTGACGGTACTTTTCACATGGTCTGGACCAGCGGCTGGTGGGACAAAGGCATAGGAATTGCTCATTCTAAAGACCTCATAAAATGGTCCGAACAAAAATGGCTGGGTGTGATGGAGCATGAACCGACAGCGGCAAACTGTTGGGCGCCTGAAATATTTTACGACAAAGAAAGTAAAAAATACATAATCTACTGGTCAACAACAATCCCGGGGCGATTTCCTGATACTGAAAATACCGGCGACAGCGGCAATAACAGAAAGCTTAACCACAGAATATACTATATAACAACCGAGGATTTCGAGAACTATTCCAAAGTGGCACTTCTTTACGATGACGGATTCAACGTGATAGATGCGACTATCGTTAAAGACAAAGACAGATATGTTATGTTCATAAAGGATGAGACAAGACTACCGATAGCTAAAAAAAATATCCGGATCGCTTTCAGCGACAAACTCGAAGGTCCATACAGCCATGCTTCGGAGCCGATTTCGCCGGATTGGGTCGAAGGACCGACAGTACTAAAAATCGCCGATACGTGGTATTTGTACTACGACGGCTATCGACACCATCGGTATGAGGGAATCAGATCGAAGGATTTAAAAAACTGGGAGACGATTACTGATAAGCTGGTTTTTCCCAAAGATACCAGGCACGGAACCGCATTTAGGGCACCAGATGATATATTGGAAACGCTTCTTAAGCTAAATTAAAGCAAAGGGACATCGGTTAAAAACGATATACCATACACGATAAGTTATCATTTAGCAGTCTGACGGAGCAACTTTTCCATCTTTCCACGGTTATTTGATCTTAATATCGCCTCTTCCCTGTCAATCAAACCATTCACACACAGCTCTGCAATACTATTATCCATTAAGTGCATACCAAAACGGCGTGACGTTTCGATAATATTCGGTATCTCGTATATCCGGTTCTCACGGATACAGTTTCTGACCGCGGAAGTACATAACAATATTTCCGTACCGGGAACCATACCGGGCTGGTCAACCCTTCTGAACAGAGTTTGTGAGACTACGGCCTGCAGAGCGTTAGCCAGCATAGTACGAGCCTGAGTCTGCTGATTTGCGGGGTAGATATCTATGACGCGCTCTATCGACTGTGAGGCATTTACCGTATGCAGGGTGCTGAAAACCAGATGCCCGGTTTCCGCCGCGGTTAGTGTAAAGCTTGTGGTCTCAAGGTCGCGCATCTCGCCTACCATAATAATATCTGGATCCTGTCGGAGAACATGTCTGAGGCCGGTTGCAAAGTTCGGGCAATCCGAACCGACTTCACGCTGCTCTATCATACACTTATTGTTGGTTAACCAATATTCGATTGGATCTTCAATGGTGATAATTCGTTTACTGTATTTGCTGTTAATCAAATTAATAGTCGAAGCAAGAGTCGTGCTTTTCCCGGCGCCGGTATGCCCTGTAACCAAAACCAATCCCCTCGGCAGGTCGGCGAAGTCTTTCATTTTCTCCGGCAGATTCAACTCTTCTACTGAAGGAATACGATCAGATATCAATCTGAATGAAATCCCGATTGTGTCACGCTGATAGTGTGCATTAACACGGAAACGCTGATCCGGATCGGTAATGCTGGTAGAAAAATCCAGGTCTCTTCTCAACTCCAGCTTTTCAAACCTTTCCTGACCAACCAGAGAAATAACTATGTCCTTTGCATCATTATCGGTAATTACCGGAAATTCGGTGTTTACGAGTTCCGTATTTATCCGCAAAATGGGACGCAACCCGACGTTGATATGAACATCGCTCGCCTCTTTCTCTACCGCTTCAACTAAAACACTTCTTATATCTGCCATTTTAACACGCCCTTCCAAGCTTCTCGATATAATCACTCAAACAGCCAACTCAGATCGCAAAATAGCCTATCTGAACTGCTTTCGAAGAATCCGGGCCCCACAACCGAGATTTATTAAGGGCTGAATTCCTCGTATCACGGTTTTAGATATAAAACATCAATTTTATAATCTATAAAAATCGTCTGTTTACTCAGTCGCACCGGCCTCTTCCGACCTGCGGATTTCCCTTGTAGCAGGATCAATTATCGCAGATGGCAATACCGGACTAACAACCTCAGTCGCTCCGAGATATTGTTGTTCGGCTTCCGTCAGCACAGGTTCTTCTATAATCCTCGGTGTTATGAAGACAACCAGCTCGCTGTTAATTGTCTCTTCGCCTTCATAAGTAAATAACCAACCTAAAAGTGGAATGTCGCTTAGCAACGGCACTTTAGTGATTAACTGAGTAACAGTTTGCTTACGGAGACCTCCTATTACGACTGTCTGACCGTCTTTAACCAGTGCTATGGTATTGGCTTCACGTTTATCCACCACCGGCTGGGGACTTGTAATACTTGCACCACCTGTCCCGATGGTTGTTATCTCAACCGTATCGACCTGAACACTGAAAACAGGTATTATGTGCAGCCTTACCATACCGTTTGTTGCAAGGTGAGGCGTTACTTCAAGCTCGACACCTACTTCTTTGAATTCGGTTGTCCCAAAACTCTGGTATCCGCCCTGCTGAAGTCGCTGATAAGGAATTTCTTCGATAGCCTTGAAAGAGGCAGTTTCATTGTCAAGCACGATGATTCGTGGATTGGCCAGTAACTTCGCAGAGTCCTGCTGTTGTATTGCACTCATTAATATATCTACATCGACATGTCTTGTAATTAAACCTAAGTCGAGCGTTCCCGTTGAACCGACCTGCTGAGTAGTGCTGTCGAAAGTACTTGTTACATACGGGGCTGTTCTGCTGTAGCCGGTTATCGGTCCCCCGGTCGCTTGTGTGCCATACCCTGAATTTCGTCCAGCGGCCCACTCAACGCCCAACTCAAGCTCGTCCGTATTCTTCACATCATAGATCCTGACCTCAACAAGTATCTGAGGTGTTACGCGATCAATCTCCGTAATAAATTCGTCAATCGCTTTAATTTTACTTTCCGTATCAGTCACAATAATATTACTGCTACCGGGACTGGACGCTATCGAGCCGCGTTTGGAGATGACTTTTGTCAAAGCCTGCTCAACCTGCTTGACATCAGCATAAGTAATTCGATAAATCTTACTGATGGTCCTTTCCGTCTCTTCCGTAAGCTGTGAGGCCGGAACAATCCTGATAACATTTTCACTTGCCACAAAACCACAACCGTAAGCAGTGAGAATTTGATTCATCGCTTCTTCAAGCGGCACATCCGTCAAAGTTGCCGTAACCTCTCCGGTAATATCCGGACCTTTAACAATATCCAGGTCTGCCTGCATAGCCAATGCTCTAATGACTTCATCAATTGGAGTTTTACTGAAATCAACGCTGACTCTCTGCAACATTTTCTGTTGAACGACCGTCATGTCTTTCTCTTCTGCTTCAACTGCCTGAGCATCCTGCGCCGCTCGGGTTATACCGGTCATGCCAAGCCCCAGAAACAGTATCAGAGCGACTAACATTATGAACCGTTCACAATTATAAAAATTCCTCATAACATCTCCTTTCAAACTTTTACCCAGAACAATATCCTTATTTGGTATTTCCATTAATTATTTTTCCCGGACTTCCTGTGTCCACTTCTGGCCATCTCGTTCGAATTCTACGGAATCCTTATTGATTTTTATAATCTTTAAACCATTAATCTCCTCACCTTCTTTAACTATTTCCTTACCGATAATCGCATATTTCTGGTTTTCATTATATACAATACCTACTAAATTCGGCTTCCATGTTTTAGAATAAAACTGCTGTTGGGAACTTAATAACATAGGATCTCGAATTTCTGTAGGATATTCACTCGGGGCCGTCCAGTCAATAGCAACATCCCGCCTTCCTATCTTAGAGGACTGTTGCGTCGGCGTTCGGCCGGTTCTTGAATCACTGATTCTCCTTGGGGATTTGCCGAAAGGTTTAACCAGCAGAAAAAAAAGAAGAATCGAAAGAGAAACGGCAAGAACAACCATCGTTGTTTGCTTGCGAGGATTTACGCCGGCTTTGGATTTAACACGCTTAATTCGCTTCTGTTTTGAGGCAAATGACACCTTTTGGGGGCCTGTTACCATCCTTTGCTCGGCAACGTTGCTTTTCGGCAGGACTGGAGAGCCTACGGCAGGCGAACTTTGAATCGCCTCAATCGGTTCCTCAATATCAGGAAGTTCAATCGCTTCATTATATGGAGCCGAGGGTTGCCCAACAGATGGTTCCTTTATTATAGGTTTCTTATCTACAACAGGCTCGACCAGTGGTTGTTCGTTTTTTTTCTGCTCTATCGGCGATTGCGAGATAAATGATTCCTGAGCTAATGATTCCGTAACAGGAGGTTTTTCGCGTGAAATCTCAGATGGAGCAGGCTGTTTCTCAGGCGGTTTTTCAACAGGCATTTCTTCCGCCTTAACCGTCTCGGATTCAGACGATTCCGGCTTATCTTTGGTGTGATCCGGTTGCTTTTTTTTCGGTACCGGCACACCGGCAAAGATATGAGAAATATTGCTCTGCAGCCCTGACCTGGTTTTTTTTGCCATTATTTAGCCTATCTCCTCTGCTAAAATCTTATGCTCAATTGCTCCGGTAGAATCCGGGGCATAGGAAAAAACCGGTTCATGCGCACTTGGTGCTTCGGCCAATCGCACATCCTTATGGATCACCGTATCAAATACCAAATCGCCAAAATGTTCCCTCATTTGACGCTGGACCTCTCTGCTCAATTTTGTTCTGCTTTCTACAAATGTTAATAGTACGCCGAGTATCTCCAGATTTTCATTAAAGCGGCTCTGGACAATATCCACGGTTTCAAGCAATTGCCTCAAACCCTCAAGAGCATAATAATGCGTTTGTACGGGTATAATGACATCATCACTGGCCACAAGAGCATTTATTGTCAGCAAACTCAGTGAAGGAGAGCAGTCTATCATACACATATCATAAGATCCGTTAACTTCGCCAATCCTTTTGGAAAGAACATACTCTCTGTTTTCCATTGATGCAAGATCCAGCTCGACACCTGAAAGCAAAATGTTACTCGGGATTAAGGAAAGCCCCTCGACATTACTGTTCGTGATCAATTCCGAGGCGGGTATGCTGGAATCTGTAAAAAGATTGTAAACAGTCTTTTCCGCACATTCCGGATCACAACCAAGTCCCAAAGTGGCGTGAGCCTGCGGGTCCAGGTCTATTAACAGAACGCGTTTGCCCGATAGTGCGAAAGCCGAGGCCAGATTCACCGCCGTGGTGGTCTTGCCACATCCGCCTTTTTGATTTGCTATCGCTAATGTTCTCATAAATTAATTCTGCAAAAATCAATAAATCCCATCCAATAATATACTTTCGAACTCCTTTTTGCAAAATTCTTCTGAAAAAACATATTTACAAAAATTCTTTTACAAATACGTTAACCTTTATCTTTGTTGGTCTGTTCGCCTTTTGCAACCAAAATTGCCAGTTGCATTCTCACATCATGGTTCGAATCGTCTACACGAGACTTGGCAATCGAGAAAGTATCTACAAAGATAAACGGTTCATATCTCTCAAGAGCGTTAATAAAGATGGCAAATTTCTTAAAACTCGATGTAAAACTCACCTGGTAAAGCTGGCCTGAAATATACTTACATTCATCCAATGCCACTATGCTTTGTCCCGTTGGGGCAACCTGAAAAGCATTCAGCCCAATCTCGTTGGATAATCCGCTAATCTCATATGTGAGATTAGAAGTGCTGCCCGGAGATATTACAAAATTTCCCAGTGTTTTATTCAGTTCCTCAATATGTTGTTTCAGACGGTTTTTTGTTTGTACCTGTGAGGCCAGGAATGCTTCATCAGCCTGTTCTTTGACTTTCATGTAATCTTTTTCTATATGTGCCCTGTCTTTACTTTGCGGCAACAGAACCAAAAGAAAAATTATCAAAAACACGACTAAGCAACAAAACCAAGCCAAAATCAATGCTTTAAGATATTTTCCCGTATTCGATCTCATAAAAACTCACTTTGTCTCGGATGCAAAAATTATATTCATAATATAGGATTCAGTCTGATCGGACTCATCCGTAACGGTTTCCTTCGAGGGGATAATCTCCTTCACTCTCGACTTGAGCTCCGGTGAAGTATTCAAACGTTCCTGATAATTCTGAACAATAGTGTCATAGCTGCCCGACTTGTTGCCGCTGATATTCATCACCAGCCGCCGTTCAGGAACCGCAATAGTAACCGGTTTATTGGGATCATTGTTTCTTCTCGTTGTTTTTCTTACACTTTGACTTTGAGCCGTCAGATTTCTCATGATCATCTGGCCCGGCATATTCTCCGACAGTGTTATGAGGATAGGCGACCATTGAACAAACAATTCCAGGCTACGCGATACTTCCGACAGCTTGGAGTTCATCAGGTCGATTTCTTTTTCCAATGCTTCTTTTTGTTTTACATCGGAAGCATACATGGCAATTTTCTCTTTTGCTTTGACTATCTCCCTTTCATTCATCTCGATAGCCATTTTTGTACGCATATGCCAATCAATTATCCCCGCAACCACAATAATGGGCACGATAACGGTCACGGCCAAAACAATCAAACCTTCGGTCGTGGTTTTTGCAGGAATACCCTGGCCTTTTAGTAAATCGATTTTATGCATCGTATATCGACCTCATCGCAAGACCGGCGGCCACCGTCATTGCTGGGCCGTTCTTGCGCAGAATATTTTTCAGCAGCACGCTCCGCAGGATTCGTGAATGACACTGCATCTTTTCAAATGGATTCCACAATTCAAACTTGAGCGGCAGGTGCTCGTTCAAAAGTTCCACAATCCCGCCGAACATGGCGAAACCTCCACAGACCAGAAGCCTCTCTATACGAAACGCATTCTGCTGCGCACCATAGTAGCGAATTGTCTTGTTAATGTCACCGATAAGTCCTATGCTTGCCTCGGCCAGGGATTCGTCAATGGATAGAGGAATGTCTTTTTCTTCGCCGGCGAGCGTCCTGCGGACGTCCTCCGGCGTAATGTCGTTCTGTTCGGCGATTTGCCGGATTATCTCGCTGCTGGAATAATTCAGATTCCTGACAAACGGCCAGCCGTTATTTCCCTCGATGGCAAGAGTCGTATGCTGGCTGCCAATATTCAAAACAGCAATACCGTGGTCGTTCTGCGGCTTCTCGACTTCTTTGAAGCAATTCAAAAGCGCCAGCGCTTCCACGTCCATCAAAGTGCAACTCAGTCGCGACTTCTTGGAAAGCCGCATTTTATTCTTGAGCAGCTTATTCGTCGCCGCTACAAAATATCCGCGTGCCCGGTCTGTGCCGTTGGGGATCAATTTGTAATCAACCACAATATCCGGCGTAGTAAAGGGGCAGACCTGCTTGGCTTCCAGCAATACGGCCTTCTCCATTTCCTCGGGCGGCAGCATCGGAAACTCGAAATTCCTTACGGCCACCTCAGGCCCACCAACCGAGCAGACAATCAGCTTTGTCTTTGATGGAATTATCCGCATGCAGTTCTGGATTGCCCTGACGGTGTTCATCTCCCGCCGGCTCGGGCTGTCGGTGCCTTCGCCTGGAATCTCGACAATGGCCGCAGCATTAACCGCCCAGCCGCCTTTGGACCTGGACAAATGGACAGCTTTGACTGCATAAGAGCCAATATCGACACCTACTACGTCCTTGTTAGCAAGTTTCAACATATTATTCCAATTTGCTCCCGTATTTTAAAGACGCCGTATTATACGGGCGGGCAAAGTAAATTGCAAAATTAATTTTCGCTCCCGGCGAAGATAAAAAATCACTCCATCGATTGGCTTTTTTATCGAACTTCTCTTAATTGCAGGTTGTCATTATATACCGTATGACGGAAAGGTATATGACATTCTCGATAAACTCGAGATTTCAGATTTTAGCGTGTTACATTTTATTTTTGACAATCTTTTTTTTAAATTGCTTCTTCCCACCAGCGTTCTATCGCAAAATAGCTTGGATCTTCTACGGGATTGCTGAGGCTGGCATCAAAAAATAACTGGCCGGAATTTTTCACATCAATAGTACTACCGATAAAACTGCCGTAAACAGCTCCTGAATTTTTAATTTCAAGAGATGCATTAGGCGCATAGATCGCACCTCGGAAATCGCCGGAATTTTTAATCTCTACTTTTGTACAATTCTCCGAACCATAAACCTTCAGTTTTGTGGCATCCATGGCATCATTGTATATATATGAGCCGTTGCCGGCTATAAAATTTCCGTCCGCATACAATTCTAATGAACCTCCCTCCAAGACTCTAATCTCACCGCCGTTTTTAATATTGACATTGCCAGTAGAAATCGTTACTTCCCCATCGATATATAATTTTTCACCATTTCCTATTGTAATTGAAGGAAATCCATACGTACCTGCTGGAATCGTCGTAATTCCTCCGCTGCTCGGCGGTAATGTACTATCAATAACTTCCGGTACAGTTTTGAATGGAAATTCCATATACTCTGAAGCGGCATAAGTCGGGCCGTTAATTATGGATGACTTTTTCTGAGAAATGACACTTTCAGGATCGCTGCCGGGCCCTACTACTATCTCCCCATTAAACACGAGATTAGGATGCAATTTAATTGCACCGGGTTCGTCACTGTCGGTCCGTATTTGGAAAACAATACTGCTGCCTTCTGGGACAACACCATGTTCAGTATAGGAGCCTAATTCTATGCTTACACGGCCATAGAATTGATTGTCCCAAATTGACTTCAGCGTTGTCATGGCATGAACCTTTTTTACCTGGTCTCTATAATATCCTGTCGAATGAATTGTATAGCCGTTATAGTACACAGGATTAGTAGTATCATTAGGTACAACCTCATAACTATATGTCGGCTGGCTGGAGGAAGGATTTAACGGCACATCCATCGCACTTGGTAAACTGGAGAAATCAATCGGCCAGGCAAGCAACTTCTGATTCAAAAGATGCAAAGCTTCTGTGAGCCCGGCGTCGGCGGCTTCGCGGGCTACTACAATGGAGTTATTTTGTGACGAGATAACTCTGCTGCCGAAACCCATTCGCAGCATTCCCCAACCGATAATGGCCAAACAGACGCCGATAACAAGAACAAGTCCTACAATCGAACCTCGTTCGTGTTTCTTGAAATTTTTTTCTCTTTCATTCATAATATTTCCCCTCAATTCCTCTTCAAACATCCTTATATGTGTAATTTATTATATCTTATTGCCGTAGTAATGACGGTCATTTTCAGTGTTTTTAATTTTTTCGTGCGGCAGCATTGGAAAATCGAAATTTCTGACAGTCACCTCAGGTCCACCGACCGAGCAGACAACCAGCTTCGTCTTTGAATTAATTATCCGCATGAAGTTCTGGATTGCCCCGACGGTGTTCATTTCCCGCCGGCTCGGGCTGTCGGTGTCTTCGTCCGGAATCTCGACTACAGGCGCCGCGTGAACCGCCCAACTGTCTTTGGATCTGAATAAATGGACGGCCTTGACTGTATAAGAGCTCATATTGACACCAATAATGTCCTTTTTTACGAGTTCCAACACTATACTCCAGTTTGCTCCCGTATTCTAAAGACACTTTGTCATTATACGGTCGGGTAAATGAAATTGCAAAACTAATTTCCACCCCCGTCGAAGATAAAAACCGCCCCATCAATTTGTGTTATATAGAACTTCTCTTAAGTGCCTGTTTTTACTATATTTAGAAGGGGTATATTACATTCTCGCGAAGTCGAAACGCCGCAATACTTCGGCACTTCGGTTGTGCTTAACAAAGGGCGGGCTTTGCTCAGTACGAGCACTGTGTCTTAAATTTTGACTTTGACGATATTTCCTAAATTGCTTCTTCCCACCAGCGTTGTATTGAAAAATAGCTCGGTTCTTCCACGGGATTGCTGAGGGTGGCATCAAAAATTAACTGCCCGGAATTTTTCACATCAATAGAACTACCGATAAAACTGCCGATATAATCTCCAGTATTCTTAATTTCAAGTGCCGCATTAGGCGCATAGATAGCACCCCAGAAATCGCCGGAATTTTTTATCTCTACTTTCGTACAATTCTCCGAACCATAAATCTTCATTCTCGCAGCTTGCATGTCATCGTTGTATATATATGAGCCGTTGTCGGCTATAAAATTCCCGTCCACATACAACGCTAATGAACCACCGGTTAAAATCCGAATCTCACCGCCGTTTTTAATATCAAAGGAGTTAGTAACAATCGTTACTTCCCCGTCGATATATATTTTTTCGCTGTTTCCAATTGAGATCGGAGGAAATCCGTACATGCCCGCCGGAATTGTCGTAATTCCGCCGCTGCTCGGCGGTAACGTACTTGCACCTACTTCCGGCACAGGTTTATATGGAAAATCCAGATACTCAGAAGCGGCATAGGTCGGCCCGTTAATTATTGACGAGCTCTTATCGGAAATAACAACATCAGGATCGCCGCCGGGCCCTACTATTACTGCACCGTTAAATTCAAGATTAGGATGTAATTTAATCGCGCCGGGATCGTCACTGTCGGTCCTAACCGAAAAAGCAATACCACTGTCCGGAGGCACAACACCTACTCCGGCATATGAGCCGATTTCTATCGAAAACTCGCCATAGAACTGATTATCCCAAATTGATGCCAGCGTACTCAGCGCATGGACCTTTTTCACCTGGTCTCTATAATATCCCGTCGAATGAATTAAAACCGTAGCAATACCATTAGGTTCTACCGCATAACTATATGTCGGCTGACTGTAAGCAGGATTTAACTGTACATCCGACCCATTTATACCGGAAAAATCCATCGATCCGGAAAACAACCTCTGGTTCAGAAGATGCAAAGCCTCTGTAAGTCCCGCATCGGCAGCTTCGCGCGCTACTACCGTGGAGTTATTTTGTGACGAGATAACTCTGCTGCCGAAACCCATTCTCAGCATCCCCCAACCGATAATGGCTAAGCATACGCCGATAACAAGAACAAGCCCGACAATCGAACCACGTTCGCATTTCTTAAAACTTTTTCTTCTTTTATTCATAATCATACACCCTCAATTCCTTAACGCCCTTATATGGGTAATTTATTATGCCTTATTGCCGTAGTAGTTACGGTCATCTTAAGTGTTTCTAATTTATTCGTATTTTGCGGATTGCTTTCATTATCAAGCACTAATTCCATCCTAATAGAGACGCCTTTAATAGTAAACTCGACTAAATCAACGTTATGAGCAACTGTTAAAGTATTAAGTACCTCTTGCTTATTCCAAAACCACTGGGTACTAGTTATAACCAAATTTAAGACTCCGGTAACAACAACCAGCTCGGTATCATCACCATTTTGAACCGTATAGAAATGTGCATACCTGTCCGGTAAAACAGCCAACGTCACATCGTTCGGATCGGAATAATAAAATACCGTAAGGTCATCGCCTTCTTCATTAATCTCAACATATTCTATTATGGACTCACGCACGATTCGGTCGAATATCCTTCTGGCTTCATAGGCGTTTCTTACTACCTCGCTATTGATGCGTTCAAACATCGTATTGTAGTTCCTGTGACCTGATACGAGAATCCCCGAGATACCGACTACAAGTATCATCACCGCCAGGACGGCTATCATCAATTCTATGAGCGTGACGGCTCTTCTGAATTTGTATCTTTGCAAAATCATATTCTACCACATCAATATTTTGCCGATTAATAAATAGGAAAACCATGAAGAACAATCGAAGCGGGACGGTCTCCAAGTCCCGAATTAGAGCTTTGCCCGTAGTCGTCCGGATTCCAGGCAACGAGCACTTCCATTTTCGGCAGCGGCTCCGAATTATACGTTAGTTTCACGAAATACGATACACCGTTAATCTTTATCATTGGAGTACCCAGAGGGGGACTTGTGCCGGCCATCCCACCGGACGGGACAATAGTATTAGAAGTATTAACTACAATATCTGGACTGGCCAACTGGCCCGGATCGAAAGCAGTTATGTCCACTTGGTCCGCCTTCCACGCTTCCATTACAAGCAGGCCCAGCCGTGTGGCGGTCGCCCGAACGTCCGCCGCACGGGCATTCGCGGCACAGGAATACATATAACTTATCACGCCTATCACAATCACCATAATAATCAACAGTGAAATCAGAACTTCGATAAGCGTAAGAGCTTTCCTGAATTTGCCTGAATTATTTTTCATTTCTCTTCAATTTCAAAATCCTAACCGGTATGAGATTTAAATTATATTATATGATTTTTTATCGGTTCTTTGTTTACTTATTTTAACAAAAAATATTGTTTTTAAATAAAATAGACTGATTTTGTCGAAAAAATCGGATTTAAAATCCGAAAATTACATTTTCCTCCGTTTTGAAGACGAAATTGAGAGCTTTTTTCTCCCCCCTATTTTATTATATGCCCTTATTAAACGCAGTTTACGAGAAATCCGGCGATTTTTAATCGGGGCTGTTTTCCAGCCGGTAATCGTGCCAGCCCGCCGGAGCGGGAACATATTTACCGCCGAACCAAATATTTCCCGGCAGAACACCCTCGAGAAGCCTGTTATCGACAGTATAATATTTGGCGTATCCGTCTAAGCCAAATAGGCCCACAGCACCCCTTACCGATTCCGAAATCGCCCCTACAAGAATAAGCTCGTCCTGCACACCGCTGGCTTCTTTTCTGCCGCCGTGACTTCCCCTCATGACGTTCTCTGCGCCCCAGCCGCCCCCGCCGACCGTTAACGCGGCTTCGACGACGGTCGGGTCCGGCAAATACCTGTCGGTTCCGGTGCCGTTGCCGACCGGGACGTACGAATGAGTCCCTTCAACGAGCATATCGGGAACGCTCGGCTGGGCGGGGCCGGGATAATTATTTATCCCGCCGACAGGATAACTCGATATCCCCGGATCAATCACCTTTATAACACCCTGGGCAATAAGTCCCAGAACGTTCTGATTATTTTTGTGCGGCAGTCCTGTCAGCCCGTGATGGGGACCATCGACAACGACCGAATCGGCAATCCAGATATTGCCGGTAGCCACTATCGTTAATTTACCTTTAACGACCATATTTTCGTAATCGGCGCTTCCTATTACAATATTTCCATCGACGAAAATCTGGCCTCCCGGCTCGCTTTCCTTGTCGGCGAACGTTTGTGTGACGTACGTATCTTCTATCGCGAACGTCAGCGGCACTTGAACATCGGGCCTGTAATGATACGCGTAAATATCGTATTTCATAAAGTTTTCGCCGCCGCTGCCGGGCACTATACGATAATCCCAGCTTATCGCCCGCTGGTAACCCTGTACGGTGCAATTGTTCGTGGCGCGTACCATTCCCGTTCCGGAATCAACGAAAAATTCGAGCTGCACCGCACTGTTGGGATTCGGCACAGCGGCGGTTCCGACCGGCGTAAAGACAAAGGACGGCTTGGTGCTGGCGCGAAAACGGTCGACCTTGCTCTGTACGGCGACCTCGTCGGTGATTTTTACATCCGGCTGGTCGAAACTTATGCCGCCCTCGAAATATCCCATAATCGCCCCGTATTTGTCCGTGCTTCCGGCATAACGCGACTCGCCCATCTCGACTTCCTGCAGAAACTGAGGCGTCCCGAGGGTGTAAATATCCCTGCCGTCGGGGCTGTCGCGAAGGTCGTTTATATGAACCTTAATATCGACCACCTCGGTGTCGGTAAAATAAACAGGCGAAGTAGATGACTCGCTATAAGGAATGCGGCAGGCTCCCATATCCCAGCCGCCGATTTTCTGGACAACCAGAACATCCACGACACGGCTTGCCGAGCCGCTGTAACCGGTCGAAACTATCCTGAAGACCGGCCGCATACCGATAAAATCGTAGAACTGGACCTCGTAATTGCAGCGGCTGTTCTCGAAAACAAGAGTCCCCGACGAGCCGGAGTCGCTGTCGGCCAGGCCGCTCAATACGTCCGGCTGCCGGCTCATCCAGAATATGCCGGTCTCGTAGCCGGCCTCGGCGGCCAGCATCGATATAGTCTGTCTCTTAATTTGTGCCGCTCGTATCCGCACTCCGTAGCAGATATGTAATAATCCCGCACCAAGTAAAGTCAGAACAAGTGCCGCAACCATGGCCAGAACCAAAGCATAAGCACTGTTTCTCTTCGAATGCTTCATTATTGTTTTCATGATATCTCACCATATTATGGCCAGACATTCCGCATCAGAGTGGCGGTTTTCACCGTTATACTCCGTTCCTCTTCGGGGTCATAAAGCCGCAAGCTGAGCTTGACGCAGCCCTTTCCATCACCCGCGGCGTTTTTTGTCGTATGGCTGAATTCGATTGATTCGACGTTTTCGGCAAGAACCCGTGAATTCGAGCTGTGCCTTTTATGTCCCGACGGGCCTACGGCGCCCGGCGGATACGGCCCCCGGTCAACCATTAATTTGCCGTCATCGACGTAGAAAAACGCATAAGCGTTGCCGGTGACGTCGGCATCCATAAAGTCGGCGTTCAATTCCTCGTCCCAGTATCGAAATTCCACCGCGTCACCGAAAACCACCTCTTCCGGATCGAACATCGACGACGGAAGCACCGGCAAATAGGATTCGCCGGCCGAGACGTACAGCCTGTAATCCGATTTATTCGACCTTCTGCCGACCGAGCCGAAGGCTAACATAGTCTCGAGCGAGTTTACCTGGAGATTGCCGTTGGCGTACTCGAAGGCGTCGTTCCAGCTCCTGTGACCGGAAACCAGCAAAGCACCCACCGTCAGTACGACGATAAGCGAGGCGGTCATCGCTATAACCAGCTCGACAAGAGTCAGGCCCGCCCTGAATTTTGTGTTGTTCGTATTCATAATATTTTCTCGCCTAATCCCGGCCTTTCCTTGCGTAGGTGGTCAGGATAATAGAAGGGTCGTCGTCGTCCACGTCCCCGGAGCCGAAGTCCTGACGCCACTGTATTTCGACGGCAAGCCGACGCAGCGTGACATGCGCGAATTCGTCTTCGTCGATATCTTCGTACGAAAGCGAAAGATGCAGCTTTATACCGTCAACTGTGATAACGTAGCTGCCGTTGTCGCCGGCAACCGGCTTCTCGAAACCGACCTCCAGAGTAGTGGCGTCGTAGTTTTCGAGATTCGGCGCGCCGGCGCCTTTCCAGTCTTCCATCAGAAGCTGACCTGCGCGGGTCGCCGCCAGTTCGGCGCGTGCGATATGGAAATGTGTCGCCCCGAGGTATTGATATGCAAGCCCGCCGAGAGCCAGAACGGCCACAACTGCTGCGGCCACCAAAGCCTCAACGAGTGAGACAGCCCTCCTGAAGCTGTGTTTTTGCGCAATCATAATATCAGCACTCCTTTTGCCGGCCGGATTCCGTTCTAATCTGTCGGCGGCTCGAAAACC
Source organism: Sedimentisphaerales bacterium (assembly GCA_016933295.1). Classification (GTDB taxonomy): domain Bacteria; phylum Planctomycetota; class Phycisphaerae; order Sedimentisphaerales; family Anaerobacaceae; genus JAFGPS01. The sequence goes on from JAFGBG010000085.1 coordinate 31,948, forward strand.
GCCCTTAAAAAACTAAACGACACCAAACAGAATCCAGCGTTTCGTTCAGCGCTAAATATCCGATTTTGCTTTTCTATAATGCTCTATATAAAACACACCCTCTCAACTGTCACTTAGCTCATATTAACTTTTTCTTTTTAATACTCTTTATTCAAAGCAAGCCAAGCTCGCTGTCTCTTCTTTTCTTACAGCTTTTTTAAAAAATCAAAAATTAATCCCAAGGAATTTGGTTCTATTTAACTATATAATCCAATTTCCAGGATTTTATCTTTCAGTTCTTGTCCAAGTACCCTCATGGTCCAATTCCCAGGATGCTACTGTCGGAAAAAGGTCAGTATCATCTGAGGCAACCTGGACTGTATAATACACAGGATAGTCTGATGATGCATCTTGCAAAGCTGGTTCCACTGTAAAGCTGTAGTTAGCTATTGTAAAATACTTGCCTTGCATATCCTGGGCTGTTACATAATCTGATATCGCGATAGGCATTGTTATCCCATCTTCAAAACCGACTTCAGCAGCCATAGCACGGACGGCAGTCGCGATTGTCCCACAACCTGCCTTTCCCTCGGACCATCTTGCCGCTTCAAGACGGGCCTGCATAAGTGGAATCAGGACAGCCGCCAGAACCGCGACAATCAGAACCACAACCATCAATTCAATCAGTGTAAAACCTTTTCTACTTCTCATGATATTTTTCTCCTTAATAAAGAACGTTTTTTCATTATAAATCCATTTTCGATTTTTAAGGTCTCCGTACTGTGGGCCATTGATTTTAATTTCATTTTCATAGTTGTCAAGTAAATTAAAAAAATCGGTTTTATTTTCTCCTTTCTTCTGTATTCTTTCTTCCATCTCCTTTATACACCGCTTCTTATATCGGAAATCTGGAAAATCGGCAGATATAAAGCCAGAACAACTATCAAAACAATAATACCTACGATAATAATCAAAAGAGGCTCGAGCAGCGAGGTAATAGTAGTTATCGTGGCATCGACTTTGTCCTCGTAAAAATCCGCCGTCCTGTCCAAGGTCTTCCAGAGCGAGCCGCTCTCTTCGCCGGCGCGGACCATCTTTATGACCATATTGGGAAAGAATTTCGAGGTCGCCATGCTCAAAAAGATGCTCGTGCCGCTTACTATATTTTCCCTTGTCTTCTCCAGAGCGTTGCAGATTACATCGTTTTTCGTCATCTCGGAAAGAATCTCGAACGCCTCTAACACGGGCACGCCGCCCCGAAGCAGGTTCGACATTGTCTTGCAGAAAGACGCTATAAAGGCCTGTTTAATCAATTTACCGAACAAGGGCACCCGCAAAAACAGCCTCGAACAGATACTGTGGAAAGTCGGCGAATATTTATAAAGCACCACATATAAAATCACGAATAACAGCAGTCCTCCTAAAATATAAACCATATTGGAATATATCACATTATAGACGCCCATAAAAGCCTGCGTGAAAGCGGGAAGCTGCCCCGCGCCGAAGCGATCGAACAGGTCGGTGAATCGCGGTATGACCAATGTCATAATAACCGCAACGACTACAATCACAAAACCGAAAACGAAGGCCGGATAGGCCATAGCCTTCTTGATTTTGCGGGCGAGCCTGTCGCGGTTGGTGTAATATTCGGCAACCCTGCGAAAAGCCACCGAGATATTTCCGCCGGTCTCGCCGGCCATAATAAGCGAACAGACAAGCTTGTTGAAAACATTCGGATAATCCACCATGCTCTCGGAAACGCTTTCGCCGCGCTCGACCCTTTCGAGAATGGTCTCCAGTACCTTCTGGAGCCGGGCGTTATCGATGTCTTCGGCGATGGCGTCGAGGGCCTCGACAATTGTTATGCCGCCCTCGACCATTGTCGTCATCTGCCAGAAAACCGCCGCAAGCTCCGAAGACCGGATTCGCTGGAAAGCGGGAATATGAAGCTTCTTTCTGGTCCCGATTGAAACTATTTCGACGGAAATCGGTGTATAGTCCTGGCCCTGAAGCCAGCTAAGAACATCCGACTCCGAAGCCGCCTTGGTTACACCTTCCTTGATATCACCGGAATAATCTCGAGCAACATATCTGAATACAAGCACTGATAAATCCTCTTAAATTTTCTCTTATTCTTTTTCCCTGAACGTTACGCTGAGGACCTCCTCTGCGGTTGTCAGACCGGCAAGAACTCTGCTTATGCCGCTCTCGAACAGGCCATTATAACCTTTCCTTCTGGAAATTTCACGAATTTTCGATTCCGGCGCTCCGTCGACAAGCTCGTTGCGAATTTCCCTGTCCAGCGCCAGAAACTCGAATATAGGCAGCCGGCCCAGGTACCCTGTGTGCCCGCACGTATTGCAGCCGGTGCCGTGATACAATACGATTTCTTTGCCCGGCTCGGGATTTATCTTCATCCGCCGCAGAACGTCCGGCTCGACTTTCACAGGCTCCTTGCAATGGTCGCAAATTCGCCGCACAAGGCGCTGCGCGATGATAAGATTGACCGTCGAGGCCAGCAGGTACGGCTCGACGCCCATGTAAACCATTCTGCTGATTGCGCTGGGCGCGTCGTTCGTATGGAACGTGCTCAAAACGAGATGGCCGGTCAGCGAGGCCTTGATTGCGATGTCGATTGTCTCCTTGTCACGAATTTCGCCGATGAAGATGATATCCGGGTCCTGCCGGAGAATCGCACGCAGTGACAGGCCGAAGTCGAGTTCGATTTCCGGCTTGACCTGAATCTGGTTTATGCCGGACAGACGATATTCGACCGGGTCCTCTACCGTGGTAATATTTTTTCTCGGGTCCCTGATATAATTGAGCGCCGAGTACAAAGTCGTGCTTTTGCCGCTGCCGGTCGGGCCGGTCACGATAATAATGCCGTGCGGCTGGCAGAGGTTGTCCTTGAACTCCTGAAGAAGCGCCGGCTCGAAACCCAGCATGTCGAGGTTGTGATTAATCGCCGCCGAGTCCAGAATACGCATGACTACTTTTTCGCCGTATATGGTCGGAATGACCGAGACACGAACGTCGATATCTCTGCCGGTGGCCTTGATACGGAACCGGCCGTCCTGCGGCAGACGACGCTCGGCTATGTCCATCTTCGAGAGGATTTTTATTCTCGTCGATACCGCGGCCTGCATCCTTCTCGGCGGGGGAACCATGTCACGAAGCACGCCGTCGATTCTCATGCGAACGACCATCGAGTTTTCCTGCGGCTCGACGTGGATGTCGCTGGCCCGGCTCTTGACCGCCTGCCTCAGCAGCAAATCGACAAACCTGATAACAGGCGCACGCGTCGCCGCTTCCTCGACGCTTATGTCCGCCTCGAGAGCGTCTTCTATCACCTCGTCCTTTTCCACATCTTCGTCTTCCAGCTCCACGAGGTCGCGCAGCCGCTGCTCGTCCACATCGGAGCCGTGATAGATGACTTCCAGCACGTGGTTAATGTCCCTTTGCGAGCTGAGGACGGGCCGGATTTCACAGCCGGTCTTGACCGCGACCGTATCGGTCGCGACCACATCGAGCGGGTCGGCCATGGCAAGTGTCAGCCGGTTGCCTTCCTTTGCGATAGCCACAAGAGAAAAACGCTTCGCTATCGTTTCCGGGACAAGTCTCGCCGTGCTTCTGTCTATCTCGCTTACGTCCAGTCGAACGAAGTCCGTCGATAAATGCTCGGCAAGAGCGTGCTTGACCGCCTCGTCACTGAGCTTCCTGAGCCTGACTAAAACTTCGCCGAGACGGCCGCCGTTGTTGCGCTGCTCGTTGAGCGCCTCGTCAAGGTCGCCGCTGTTCAGCAGCCCCTTGTTCATAAGCAGCTCGCCGAAGCGCATATGTGATTTCTTTTCGCCGGTATATGTCCTGTCACTTTCGGTTATCATACAGCCCCCCTCGCATTTTCATTTGCGTAAAATTCTTTTCTTTCAATCCTCGATCCGTTAAAGTTTTGTTTCGATATGTGAGAGTGTAAACTCATGCCGAGTCCACGTAGAGATTTCGTGCTCGCACAGAGCGTGCAGACGGGTAAAGGCAGAACCGCCGCGGCCCGGGAAATTTCCGCCGGGGCGAATGACTTCAACGACAACAAAAAATCCTTTTTTCTCAACAACATATCCTCTGCCCCCCCCTTAGATATCGTACAAACCAACCTGCGCGATTTCCCTCGGCAACCCTTCCGCGCATTAAAGAAGGGAAGCCTTCTCCCACTGTTATAGGGGCTATTATACAACATAGTGAATCTATCGTCAAGCAAAAATGTGCCTTATCAGTGCTGATACGGCCGTTTTCCGGGCCGAATTGACGAGATGAGTAAATATGGCGAATTTAATTTCGTTAGCTCCGATAAACCTGCGATTAATAAAGGCTTGTACTGAATTGGATTTTTTTCCCTCCTTCATTTCATGAAATGATGTCCGATATAAAGACAGATTTCAACAGTGCAACCGCGGGTGAAAGACCGGCAAAGGTCTCGATAAAATCACCGAAAAAAATGTCTAAAAAATATATTTAACTTTTATTACTATCCTTTCACGTCGGTTTTCGCCGGTCTTTTTTTTACTCCTGCACAGTGGTATCGTATCGAACGCCGTAAGGGACAGGCACGGGTACGGCAACGGTCGTGCCGTGGTCTCCGGCGGTGACGCGGCTCGAATCGACGGCGATAAAAGCAGTATATGCCGACATCAAGCCGTATTCGAGAGCAACTTGTTTAATCTCGCCCGGCAAATCGCCGCTGTTGTCGTACGTCGCCTGAGAAGCGAGCGTCTCAATCTTCTTGCGCGCCCATACGCAGGCGATGCCGCCGTGAGTGTCACCCGAATTGCCGAGGTTGACAGGTACGGCGATTTCCTGGTCGAGGTTACCGACTTTGCCTGTGATTCGAATCGCCCCGCTGCTTTGTCCGGAGAATCTTCCTGTAATAATGAGCGGTCTTCCGACGAACAGATCAGGAACCTGTGCCGGGTAAAGATCGGTTACTTGTAAACCACCCCAGTCGATTGAGACGTCGGTAAGTGCCGGGTGGCTGATACGCTCGTAGAACAAATCGACAATCTCGCCGGCGCTTTCGTCGAGGCCGATATAAGCAACGGCGCCTTTGCCGAGCTTGGCCATCCGATCGAGCAGGTAGCGATTGACGGACGAGCCTACGCCGAAGCTGAAAATGCGGCTCTCGCCGAGGCGCTCGTGGACCGCGGCAAGAATCTGGGATTCGTTGCCGATATAGCCGTCGGTCATAAACGAGACTAAGCGGAACCTTTGCGGGTCGTGCGGGAAATCCAGAGCGGCCTTGATTCCCTCTATCATCTGCGTGCCGCCGCTGCCGTGAAGGGCTTCGACATAATCGAGTCCCCTGCGAATATTTTCAGGCGTCGCCGGAAGCGGCTTCGGACCGAGCTGAGAGGCGTTATTGGAAAAGCGTATCACCTGGAACGTGTCGCCCGGCTGGAGCTGCCTCAATGCGCGGGTGATGGCGTCTTTGGCCTTTTCAATCGGCTTGCCGCTCATACTGCCGGAGCAATCAAGCACAAATATCATTTCCATAGGCGCGCGTTTGAGAAATTTTAGGTTATCCGGCGGATAAAGCATCAGCGTAAAGAATCCGCCGCGATTGTCCTGATGAGTCACAAGGGCGGACTTGACTTTTTTACCCGCAACTTTGTACCGAAGGACAAAATCCTTGTTGGGGATGCTGTCGAGACTGCTGAGTTTTATCGTGCGTTTTTCCGCCGCGGGAGTGCTGTTGGTGATAACATGGCTGGGGCAGGCTATTTCTTCGATTGCCACACCGGCGTCGATATCGACTGCAAGAGAGATATCGTGCCCGCTGCGCCGGCCGGGCTTTAAGTACTGTACTTCGGTCTTCTGGCCGGAGATTCCTGCCCTGCCCTGCGCTACGGCGCCGACGCCGTCGGTATATCCGGGAGGATTATATCGCGGCCCGACAACCATCGGGAAAATGAATTCGTACCAGCCGTCCACGTACGCAAGGGTGCTGAAGTATTTTATATTGACATCGATTTGCTTGTTCGGCTCGATGTTCGCGACCTTCTGTGTGAAGATATTCGGCCGTTCCTGCGTTAAGAGCGAAGCGACATATCCCTGGCTTTTGGCCTCGACGTAAATTCTTTCCGCTTCCTCGCGCTCGCGGATTATGCCGCGAATCTTGCGCTCGCCGATAACCATGATGAATTCATTGACGGCGGCGTTCTGCGGCAGAGGAAAGACGTAAACGGCCTCGATTTTTTCATCGTAGGGATTGTGAAACTGCTGCGTCACTTCCACCGTGGCGATATAGCCGCTTATCTGCCCTTTGACATCGGTATGTTTGAGCGGCAAAGGAATCTCCTTTTCCTCGTCGGGCAATTTCGCCAGCATCGCGCCGGAGCCTGGAGTCTCCTCATCGGCAACAATCCCGCTCGTCTCGGCCTTGGCGATAATCCATACCTCATCGGCCGTAACTGTCGCCAGCTCACTATAAATTCTCGTAGAAGATGGGCCTCCTAACTGTCTTATACGACGGTAAACTTCCTGACTCTTATTAGGTATGGATGTCAAAGGTTGATTGCTTTTAACAATTCCATCGATTCCTTTGCTATCTCCTCCAGGGCGACGGCCGTCAGTCGTACTACTAATACCATAGCCACCCATACCACCACCATAGCCACGTCCACCTCTTGTCCCTCGGAGGTCTTCTGCTTTAGTTTCGGACTCTGTCCTATATAATCCTCCGACTATTGGTATGTCGCCCATATCCGGAACTTTTGTTCTTGTACCATTCTGAGAATCCATTGGCCTTTCAACAGATCGGTCTGATTCTGTTCCTTCCCGCCAATTTTTAGGATAGGTCAATTCGCTGGTATAAGGTATCTTGGAATCCCCGGCTTTTGATAGACTACTTAATCCTTTCTGTCTCTTTTCTTCAGTTAGCTGATTTAGAAAGTTATCGCGGTCTTTCAACGATTCTTCCACTGCTTGTGCCATAGCATCAGGTTTTTCTTCCTGATGTGTTGAACAGCCAACGAGCAAATAGCCGGTCAATATTGTTCCCAGTACACCTAAAAGGATTGATGTGATTAGTATTTTCTTTTTCACTTTTGTTCTCCTTTTTCGTATGTGATTTTAGCGGGTATTTCGTTTCCGTCCGCATCGGCGGCGACAGTCAGCTCCAGCTCGTACCGAGGCTCGGCATCGCCGATTATCCGCAACTGGATTGTCGCGATTCGAGTGCGGCCTTTCGGCAGGTCCTTGTCGGTGCTGAATGCGGCGATAATTATCCTGCCGCCGGCCAAAGCCGCCTTGTCGTAATAAGGCGGCTCCCCGAATGCCGGGTGCTCGCCGTTTTCGACGCCGACGATTTCGATTTGGCCGGCGACTGCCTTTAGCTCGAACTGATAAGCCGCAAGGGCACGATTGCCCGAATCGAGATATATATGCAACGGTGCAAAACGAACTTTTTGCCGGACGTCGGTTTCGTACTCGTCGGATTGATGAGCAAGAACAGCAGCCGTCAGGCAGGCACTAATTAGAACAGTTAAAGTAATAATTCTCATTATATTACTCCTTTATTTAAGTGGACGGCTGTCTTGGCAATGAAATCGACGTCGCCGCGATTGACAAGGCCGTCGCCGTTCATGTCGAAACTCGAATCGATTTGCTCGGCGGATTCTAGCCGCTTGGCCAGTTTGAACGCGTCGAGAATATCCACGCGGCCGCTCCGGTCGATATCAGCACTTTGGGTTTCGGCAAAATAAGAATCCTCCGTACTCTTTTTGGACATCCTCGATAAATCCAGGCTGAAGGCAAAAATGACGACAGCCGCGGTGGCGGCGATTATACCGATCCGGCGGATAATATTGTGCCGCCATTGTCTCCGGACGAGCTTGCGCCCGGCATTGTCCAGAATCGCCATATCTACTTCCATTGGAACCGATTGCGGCGGCTCGAACATCTCAGCCAGGTCTTTTTTCAGCTCGGCGGAAATCTTCGGGCCTGAGTTTTCATCGAATTGTTCGTTTATTTTTGCCATAATCTTTTCTCCGATACCTTAAGCAAACAGAAGCGGCGAAAAGTTCCCAATTTTCGAGAAATTTCAAAAAACATGTCTCGGCGAAGCCGGATTGGCTTCGTTTTGGCTTCAATTGGATTTGTTTTTTGCCATCCTGAATTTCATATTCATTTGTCATCAAAGGACTTGCGCTTTCCAATTACGGCAAATTGGCTTCGTTTTTTCAAATTACTTCGTATTTCGTATCTTGTATCTCGTATCTGGTATGTCGGAAAACGCGTTTTCACACATAGTCTTGTTTTATAAATACTTACGATACAGAAAGAGCAAAAATCAAAGATAAAAGAGCAAAATCACATAGTAAAATTCAAAAATAAAGAGATGCGTAATGAATTGTTGACTGAATCCAAGCCGAAAGACCAAAATTTTAATTTTTGAACTGTAATTTTGATGTTTGATTTTTACATTTTAATTTTACATTCCGCTACCCCCTGCGAACCCTCCTTAGTTCAATAATTATCTTACACCATCCCGGCAAAAATGCAAGGAAAATCCCCGAAGAAGCCAAAAAAGCTCCTGGCCCTAATTCTTACAGTTTTAGACGAAAGAGATTCGTCTATTTAAGAGTAACATCGAAATAAACAGAGTGGCGACCGTAAGTTTCAAAGAACGGTTTCAGCTCAACGCCTTCAAGGCGAAAACTCAAAGTTGCCGGATCGCCGGTAATGGATTTGCCGATATCTCCGGCATCCAGAGTCACAGGCCGCCATGTGGAAAGAGAGCCCGGCTCCTGAGCGGCCAACAAAACCGGACCGTAGAAAATACTTGCGATATTGGGCTGGTCCATGACCGGCCTCAGGTAGAAGCTAAACGGCATCTTCAGCTCGATTGTATCGCCATCTCTCCATGTCCGGCGGAGAGTCAGATATTCGCCCCGGTTAATATCGACCGCCTGGATTTGGCTGTCATTGATTTTGAAAAAGAAACCGCGTCTCGCCCATTTCGGCACACGAACTTTTATGTCAAACTTGCCGCCGCCGGTAATAGTCAGCTTGGTCGTATCGGCATAAGGATAATTGGTGCTCTGTTTGACGACCACGTTTTGCTCGGGCCAGGTCAACGTGGAAGGCACATAAAGATTGACATACAGGGTGTTATTGTCGGCGCTCTTGAAGTAGATTGAATCCTGCAGCTTCGTATTGCTCTCCAGGGCCGTGCCGTTGCAGCAGGTAAAACCACTCATGTTCGCATTGCCGAATCTCTTGCGAGCGCCGGGATTCAGAGGGACATGATAGGTATTGCCGGCATCGTTTTCTGCCACGGAGGCAAGGATATGGTTGTACAGGCCCTGTTCGTAGTAGTCCATGTATTTGCCATCCTGGTCGAACATAAATAGCTGTCGGCTCAGCTTGAGCAAATTATACGTGGCGCATGTCTCGTTTTGTCCGCCCTGGTTGAAGCCGTTGGTAAACAACGTATTCGGCTGAGCCGTGAAGCATTCCGAGTTGTTGGGATTTTTGGCTCCCGCGACGCCGCCGATACTATACATATAGCAGTGCGAACAGATGTCCCAGAAATTATCCGCCACTTCGTAGTATGCTATGTCCTTTGTACCTTTGTAGGTCTCTACGGCGCCGGTTATCTGCGGTATATGCTGATTGGCATGTTTGCTGCGCATGGTATCGACATTCTTTGCAAGACCGTGGTCGTGCTCGGCATTGCCGAAGAAAAAGTCGATATTGTCAAACAGCCGGGCGCAATCGAGATATTTCTGCTTTCCGGTTATCCTGTGCAGCCGGGCCATGACTTCGTTCATACCGCCGTACTCTCCGGCTATGTAACGATTCCACATGCTGATTCGCGTTTCCGTAGGAACGACTTTTAGCCGTTCGTACACCCAGTTGCCCATGCCTTCGGCAATTTTCAGGGCCTTTTCATTTCCGCCGACCTCGTAGCAATCGAGCAGTCCGGCAAGAATTTTATGGAGGGTATAATACGGCGCCCAAATCTGGTTGTTTCTGCCGCCGTATGTGGCGCCGTTTTCCAGCATGATGAACTGATCCGGCGGATAGGCGCTGATAAAGCCTTCGCCCCAGTTCCAGTAGTCGGTACGTATGCCGTTTTCACTGAGGTCGGAATCGTAGCCTTCTTTTCCCGGCCCGGGCGGCACTTTCGTCGGATCGGCATTAAATTCGCCTCCATCCTCGACGGGCTTGCCGGATTTCTGAGAAAACTCATACAGTGTATCTATCATATAATTCATCTTTTGCAGAAAATTGGCGTGCAGGTCCGCGTCGTAAGTAGTACTTGCATAGGCCTGCGCCATGGCGGAAAGATAATGACCGCTGGCATGGCCGCGTAAACGCGTGGTCCGGCTGTCCCAGCCTCGTAAGGGCCTGACGCCCTCCGGCTGCTCCTGGCCGAAAGCATCGCGGAAGTTGAAAAGAAAACTGTCCGGATTCGTACCGGCCAGGGTAAGAATGAACTTGTCACGATTTTTCATAAACTGGGTATCACGACCGTCCGCATCCTGATTCAAAACCACCTGTCCCAAACCGAACGGCTGTAGATTTAGCTGCGGAGCAGAAACATCGCCAGCAGAGGCTTTCACGGTAACGGTCGCCTTGGGTTTCAAATCCGTACCAGGAACAGTTCCGGTTACCGTATAGGTTCCCGCCTCGCGCACCTGAGAATTATCCGTAGGCGCAGGCCAGAGAACACGAACCAGCGGACCTTCGGCGCCGTCGCGATATGTGCCGGGTATATAATACGGCAGCCGCGGCAAAACACCGATGGTTGTCTCGGCGGTTATATCAGGCACGGCAACCAACTGAAGTGCTTTGGAAGCCGCATCGCCTGTTGAAGATTCATCCCCGGCGGCGGTTTCGTCGTCAGCAACTACCACGTCAACATCTTTGGGCGTGGCGTTATTGCGAATGGTAGCGACCTGCCTGTCCGTCAGTGCGATGCTGTATATACGCACGTCGTGGACCTTCGCGTTGAGGTCGGGATCGGTCTCGTACTCGGACTTGCCGATATACAGCAGGTTTGCCGCGGCGTTATCCTGGTTCAGTACCTGCTCCAGGGTCAAATCCACATCGTTTTCGCGAGCGACTCTTTTTCCGTCCATATAGCTGCTTAGAGTTTGATTCGCCGTATCCAGCACAACGGCCAAATGCACCCATTTGCCGGTTGCGACACGCGGAACCACAGGGCCTACTTCTTCATTCCATCCGGTTATTGTAACGCGGGCGCGATAACCCTCGGCAGGCTCCTCGCCGACAGGGGTGCAGAAGAAATTCCGCGTGGTATCCTGTCCGAAATCGAAGAATCTCTGCCATGCCATCTCATCCCTGAGAAAGAGCCAGCCGGTAACGCTGATTGTATCGATTCCGATTAACGCCCGGCCGGGAATTTGAAGATAGCCGCCGCTGATCTGACCCGGCAGTGACAAAACTTTACCGAACAGGCTGTCTTCGACGTAAGCGGCCCCGTCGCCGTGCAGGGTTGCATGATAATTGTTCCGGGACCAATCCTGAGCATTGCCGTTCAATATATAGCGTGCAACCAGCGCCGTCTCGCCGATACCGTCAAGAAACTGGTCTCCTCCGCCGACTTGGGCAAAAACCGGCCCGGCAAAAGCCAACAAATTCACGATAAGTATTGAAACAGAGATGAGTTTTATCGACTTTCTTTTCATTTTCGAGCCTTTCCAGTATATTTAGTAAGATATTTTCAGCATTTTATACCATCATTTTTGCTTTATGTATAGTTTGTCTCCGGCACAAATTTCATTCGAGAAAATAATTTCTCGTTCGCTCGTCCTGACGGAGCGTTCCCAGGGCTCGATGCAGCCGGGACTTGACCGTACCTTCCGGGATATTCAAAGCCGCGGCGATTTCCTTTAAGTTCATATCATCGACAAATCTCATGAGCAAAATCTCCCGCTGCTGCTCGGGCAATATTGCCAGAACGGCGGCCAATTCCGAACGCCCCCGAGCCGATTCTTCCGACGGGGGAACCGGGATTTCGTCCAGTTTATCTTCGCCGGACGCGAATCGGCGGTTTTTCATGGAGATATTCAGGGCCAAATGCTTGACCACCGGGTATAAAAACGTGGTCATGGACGCACTCAGGGTAAAACCGGGGAATTTACCGAGCAGGTAGGCAAAAGTCTCCTGGAGCACATCGAGCGAATCGGTATGATTGCGGGTAAATCGCCATGCAAGGTTATAGACCCAGTTGCGATATCGAAAATACAGGCTCTCGAAGGCATCGGCGTCGCCGCCGTTTATCCATTCAATAAGTTGCCAGTCCGAATCCATGAGAAATCTTTATCCCGCAAATAAAATATTGCTCCTTTACCAATACTTTGCCGGGCCGTTCGCTTCTTAGCAGTTTAGTTCGATTAACAGAAGTTTTCAATAGATAAGACGTACTTCAACGGCGAGCCATACGGATTTTTACAAAATATTTATTATCCGCGCGAAAATTACCGTAAAAATAGGCGGGATAAGACAATTTTTGCCGCATTTCCTGCGTAAAAATAAAACGAAGATGTAAAAATGAGCATTAATTCGATATTGTTCGGATTTTGCCTAAAGTGAAATCAGAGCCTTGCCGATATTAAAATAGCTCAAAAGAAATGATATTTTCTCCCCTCCGGAAAACATCGAGTAGAGAAGATTACTCGATGTTTTCTTTTTTTATATCAACTATTATCAATGTGATTCCGAAATGAAATTAAGGAACTCATCACCAAATTTGGTAGTATGCTTTTCTCGCCATCTATTTCCAATCATTACTGCATCCAAACTATCTCCACCCACAAGATCACGAGATAGTAAATCTTTCCATAATAAATTAAGCAACTCTCTTTTATCCCCAAGTTCAGGGATATTATATTCAATTACTCCACTTAAACTACCTATTTCACCCTTTGGCGCTGAAGGAGATTGAATAACTTTTAAAATACGAAGATGAAGTTCGGTCAATGAATCTACAAAATCGAGGTAAATATGTTGAATTGCTTCTTCTGGAGCTTGGCCTTTGGCTATGTTTATCACAGCATTACGAAGAGCATCAAGTTTTTCTTTTTTGTGCGTTCTTAAAGCCAACTGTGATGCATGCATAACGGCAGAAATAAATACTTCGTTATTTTGAAGATCTTCAAGTTTTTGTCCCTGTTTTTCAAGAAATTGTAACTTCTCACCGACTTGACGCATCCACTCATTAAGACGTTTCCCAAGCGGAGGTTGTATAACATTTTGAAAAAGTTCAACTGCAGGCCCTCCAAAAACCGGAACAGATGAAAGACCAGCTTTTGCAATAGTATGCGCATAGTCACCAGCAGATTTTTTAGGAACATTAAGATTGTCGTTATGCATCGTTATTCATATTTCATTTAATATTTATAAAATTACGTCCGCCTGCTTATGTTGATTAGGGTAGCAGCTCTTTTTCGAGATGTCAAAAGAAATAATAAGGTAAAAGTAAAAAGGCAAAAGCAAAAAGCATGCCCTGAGTGTAGCCTGCACTGAGCAAGGCCGAAGTGTCGAAGGGTCAAAAGGGAAAACTCAAAAAAAGGTTAAAAGCCGCATAGAAGCAAAGGCACAAAAGGAAAAATCAGCTTCTCGACGTAGTCGAGATTCCACAATTTTGCATTTTGATTTTTGCTATTTAATTTGCTTCTACCACTGGGCCTCAATATACGGGCCGGCGGGACCTTCGGGGAGTTTCTTCGGTCGGGATTTGAGGATTGCTTCGGCGACGGCAATATCGCTCTGGCGGGTGATTTTGATATTCGAGGCGTCCGTTTCGACAATCGCGACATTCTGGCCCAACGCTTCGACGAGCTGTGCGTCGTCGCTGATTGTGCTTTTATCAAGATTTTTCAGATTCGCGTATGCTTTTTTCAGCAGCGATGCGGCAAAAACCTGAGGTGTCTGAGCTTCGTAGAGGCTGCTCCTGTCAACTGTTTTGGTTATCAGATTATCTTTGACTTCTTTTAACGTCGCAGTGACAGCAGAAGCGGGAATCGCCGCCTTACTTTTTGCCGCGGCGGAAATTACCTGCTCAATCAGCTCGGCGGTAACACAGCACCTGCAGGCATCATGCACCGCGACAATGTCGATATCATCTTTGACAAGCTCAAGCCCTTTTTGGACGGTATCGAAACGTTCGGCGCCGCCGATGAAGATTGAGACGCTGAAGAATTTCAAATTCGGCCCCCACTTGACGTTGACGAGTTCCTGGTCTTCGGCGGAAATTCCCAGCAGAATCTGCTTGACGTCGTCGCGCTGGGAGAAAAGCTCGACGCTTCTTAAGAAAACCGCCCGCCCGGAAACATCAACAAAGACCTTTTTTCTTTTTCCGCCGAACCGACTGCCGGCCCCTGCGGCACAAATAATAGCGGCGACTTTTGCACTCATTTATTTTCCTTATGCTTCCAACCTAAAAGACGAACCGCATGGGTAAATCGGTTTGTCCATTCTACATTTTTATTCTCTAAAGAGCACGGCTTCACGCTCGAACCACTTCGTACAGAACAAAAGCAAAGCTCCCGCAATAATAACACTCGAGCCGAGAATTGCAATCAGCATCTGATAGTTCATTGTTCCCTTGATAAGCTCCTTGATTGCAAGAGAGACGTTCGTAATCGGCACCATCGCCCAATACCAGTCGAGCTTAACTATCGGTAGCATCGCAATAAAAGCGGGAACGATGGCCAGGAAATTAAGCGGGCCACAATACGAGCTGGCCTCCTTGAAGCTCTTGGCGTAAACGGAGACACTCAGCAGCAATGAGGCAAAAATCGCCGCCATTGGAATCAGCATCGCCGCAATCAGGACGAGATCAACCACACTTATTGAGGCAAAAACGTCGTGCAATTCTCCTGAAATTTCCTTAAGCTTTATCGTCATCATAATTCCGATGCTTGTAATGCTCAAAAGTGCCGCGGTGACACCTGTCGTAAACACAACGAAGAACTTACCGAGTACAATCTGATGTCGCTTAATCGGCGCCAACAGAAGTGTCTCCAATGTCCCCCGCTCCTTTTCGCCGGCTCCGAGGTCTATTGCCGGATACATAGAGCCCATCAGGCAGAAAATGATAAACAGATAAGGAAGAATCCCTCCCATGCGCTCGCCGAGCATCTCTCGCTTTTTTGCAGTGCCTTTTTCTTCAATGGTTATAGGATTTATGAGATTTTCCTGCTGCTCGGAAGTATCCAGGCCGAGAGA
Organism: Sedimentisphaerales bacterium; assembly: GCA_016933295.1. GTDB lineage: Bacteria > Planctomycetota > Phycisphaerae > Sedimentisphaerales > Anaerobacaceae > JAFGPS01. Next base: position 47,179 of record JAFGBG010000085.1, read on the forward strand.
CGCAAGCCGGCTCGACCGCAGCCGATTCTCGAAACGCTGTATAACTTCGCCGGCGCGATTTCTTACCATACTGGGCAAGGAAGCATTATTATAGTATAGTTGTACGGCGACTTTTTCACCTTTTTCGAGGTTCTGTGCCGCCTTTTTAGGTATAACAAGTGCGAACCTGATTTTATTCTGTTCGATACCGGCGGGAATTTCTTCTTTGTCCGGGAAATCGACCTTCCTGAATCTTTCGTCATTGGTAAATTCATCCGCCAGTTCCGGTAGATTTTCCGCTCCGAAAATCACATAAGTCAGAATCTCCGTCTCTGCCTTCTTTTCGGCTTTAGCCACAAAACCTATCAGGAGATTCATCAGAAGAGGCACCAAGACTATCGGCATAACCAGCATGAAGACGAGCGTTCTCCTGTCACGCAGGACTTCCTTCATTTCCTTGAGATAGATTGTGAGAATATTAAGCCGCATTATAAGCCCTTCCGGAATTTAACACGGCAAGAAAAGCCTTGTCCATACGGCTCTGGCCTGTTTGCTTGTGCATTTTTTCGATAGTTCCATCGAAGCAGACTCGTCCGGCGTCAAGAACAACGACCTTATCACACAGCCTGTCAACCTCGTGCATGTGATGCGTACAAAAGATAACCGTTTTGCCGCGGTCTTTGCACGACTCGATAAATTTCAAAATCGCTTCCGCCGCGGCAACATCAAGGCCGGTCGTCGGCTCATCGAACATAATTACATCAGGATCATTAATAAGAGTGCGGGCGATGGAGACTTTCTGCTTCATGCCGGAGGACAAAGAATCATTCCGCTTGTCAACAAAATCTGTCATTTCCAAAACGCCGAACAGCTCATCCATGCGCTTATGAAGTCTGGAAGAATCGAGCCCGTGAAGTTTGCCGTAGTACTCGATCATCTCGCGGGCTGTAAGGCGGCCGTAAAGACCGGTATTATCCGAGAGAAAACCGATTATTTTTCGGACTTCGAGTGGATTTTTCACCAAATCGACGCCGTCTATATTAGCCGTTCCGGCGCTTGGCTTAAGCGCGGTCGAGAGCATTCGCAAAAGAGTCGTTTTTCCCGCCCCGTTCGGGCCGAGAAGTCCTAAAATAGTGCCGCTTTCAGCACAGAAACTGACGTCTTTGACGGCGAAGAACTTTTCGCTGCTTCTGAACCTCTGCAACAAACCGATAAGACTTCTGGCCTTTTTCCTGCGTTCCTTGAAAGATTTGCTTAATCCACAAACTTCTATCATGTTTCTTTCTGTTCTATTTTAATATTCAATGCCGCGTCTTGCGGGTAGCCCATTATCGAACGGGTGTTTTACATTTTTCATTTCTGTTACAAGATCCGCCATTTCCATCAATTCTTCGGAAGCTCCTCTTCCGGTGAGTACAATTTCAACTCCGGCGGCTCTTTTCTCAATAATACGCCTGATATCCTCAATATTTGCAAGATTTTTCGAGAGGCAATAAATAATCTCATCCAGTATCAGGACGTCATAGAATCTTTTTTCCGCCGTGGCGGCGATTTTTTCAAGGACAGCCTTAATAGCCGCTTTAACTTCAGCTGCGGCTTGCTCATCTTCCAGCGATTTCGCCATATCCCAGTTTATATCAAGTGATTCGAGTCTTATTCTTACGGCCCCGAGCTGCAGCGCGAAGCGTTCGCCGATATCCAGAGACGGCGGTTTTAAAAATTGATAGATAAGGACCTTATTGCCCTGCCCTGCGGCACGAAGAGCCAGGCCGAACGCGGCGGTGGTTTTGCCTTTGCCGTCCCCCGTATAAATTTGCACAAGCCCTTTTTCTAACATATTTTATCAGCTTATTTCCACAAACGGATCAAAGAATCATACAAGAGACTATTCTTTACCATCTCCTGAATTCTCGCTTCCGGAAGCAGATTCTCCGGGAAGCTGTCCGGCGATACCCGAATCCGGCTCGGCCATTATCGATATATCCGTTGTATAATCAGGATAGGAAAGTGAAAAAATCTTCTTGAAGGCCAGTTTCGTTTTGTCACGAAGCAAATCAAGGACATAAAACTCTTTGACGTTTTTCAATGCGTTATTTCTGGCCTCATCGTCGAGAGAAAGCACCTCATCGGAGCTGAAATCCTGAATTATATCGACTTTCCAGGGGACGTTTTCGGCCTTTTCGAGCGGCAGTTTATAGAACTTCCTGTTATATATTTCGCAACTTAATATTCGCGGGCTCGGCAGGTCAATCCGAATAGTATTCTGCGAATCGTCAACGGTATAATCCATCTGCTCGAGGTCGAAGCCTACTTTGAGTTTGGCCGTATATCTAAGCAGGCCTCTTTTCCAGCGAACCGTGATCAGGCTGGTTTTTTTTTCTTTAATCTCGGCGACACCTTCGGTGATATATTCCAGAACGGCCAGTTCCGCTATCGCCTGGATGGATTTGATAAGAAAAGTCGTAGTCTTGGATTCGGTCACTTTTTGGGGAGCGAATTTCCTGCCGATATAGAACGCAAGCGCCCCTATGATTATGATGCAGGTAATGGAAATCGCATAATACATTTCATTATCCTTTCCGCTTATATTATTTTAGGCAATACAATAACTTCGGGCTAAAGCAGCGTCAAAGTAAAAATACGGGGCATAAAACGTGGCAAATATATATTTTTCAGGGATGAATCTCAAATTGTTCGAAATTGCTTGCATTATATTGCGGCATTTTGTAAATTACTGCCGTATAGGCGGCGTAGCTCAGCTGGTTAGAGCGTGGGATTCATAAGCCTAAGGTCGGTGGTTCGAATCCACCCGCCGCTATTGCCGATTCGCCCAGGCGAATCGGTAAATCCTAAAAACGAATATCGAATTTCGAAACAATAACAAATGTTTTAAATTCGAATTAGCCAAACAGTTGTTTCGAAAATTTGAATTTTGAATTTGTTTCGTATTTCGAGCTTAGGATTTCGGATTTCTCAAACCAAACCGAGTTTAGTTTGAGTTATGCCCCCATCGTCTAGTGGCCTAGGATATCAGGTTCTCATCCTGGA
>JAFGBG010000086.1 GCA_016933295.1 Sedimentisphaerales bacterium
TCCATCGCCCGTCTGCCAACCGGCACCTGCGCCGGTGGTCATATACCAGTTGTCCCAGCCGTAGCCTTCGTTGTGCATGGCCGGTGTCGTTGTGCCGCGGAGCGGATCAGCTCTGCTTGAACTGATGGACTCCGAAATGATCAACAGATCAACGGTATTGGCGTTATCGATTGTGAAGGTAGAGCCGACATCGCCCTGCGGTACTACGGTAACTTCGTATCCCATCGCCACGAGACGATCATACTGCGCCTGGTCAAAACCGGACGTCAGCTCGGCGGGATTGACGATAATCGCTGCGGTCGGGACAATCACAGGAATCTCTTCACAGGTAAGACCGTAGATGTGCGGCCCTTCGCCTGTTATACCGGTGATAAAATTCACGGTCACCTCATTGCTATCGGCGACAAAGGTGTAGTCGAGGTAATGAGCACCCGGACCATCGATGTCGATAGTTATGGGTTCAGCCCCGGCAGCAGTAACGGTAACGGGTCTTGCGACGCCGTTATCGTCCCACTTCCGGTAATAATAACGGGCAGAATATTTAGTCCCCGGCACAAGATCCTGAAGTGTGACGGAAATACCTTCACCGGCGGGTGCATTGTTCGAGAAGTATATCATATCCCGCAGCATTTCGGCTGAATCGCCGTCGGCCAAGGCACTGGGGTCGTTGCCACCGTGGGGCCTGAACTTTTTACCTTCTGCGCGTGTGTCGTCAATGATATAGCGATACCCCTGACTGCTGACACCGACAAAAGGCACGCTCATGGTTTCTGTAAGCGCCTGGTCAAACACTAAGCCGTTGATGACAACGGGAACATTGCTGCCGAAATCAAATGCGTGGGTATAGGTTTTGCTCGGATCGATACCAATGGCGGCATCAGTCCCGATGGCCGGCAGGTCCACGACGGTAAAGGGTGAGGGATTCGCTTTAATGATAGTAGGATTGCTTCCGCTCACTGTTATACCTGTTTCGCTGGTAATCAGACCCGTGTCAATCATTTCCTGAAGGGAGGTTACCACGTCATTGGGGCCCACAACGCCCATGGTCGCGGGATCACCCGGCATTAACAGCTCGCCGTTGCCGCGGATAATGATTTGATTGACCGAAGGATCGGCGTTGCCGAAATCGAGATACGGCACATTGTTCGGGTCGTCCCCGGGCAGTATTTCCAAACGCCCGTCGTTCTCGATAATGATTTCACCTCGCGGCATTGTGCCCGGTTCGTCCGAGGTGCCGATCAGAAAGGCTTTGCCGCTGCCGCGGATTGCCGGGTCCATTTGCACCCAGCCGGTGCCCTTGATGCGCAGTTGCGAGGTCTCATGCGCGGCTTCCGTAACACTTCCGTTCTCAGCTATGCGAAACGAGTGTGGCACAACAAGGCTCGGTCCGTCCGTATCGGAGCGTCCCTGGACCTCGATCCGGCCGCCGTTGCGGAGGTTGCTGTCCTGCCTGCTAATGATCAGGAACGCACCATCCTCCAGCGTCAGGATGTTGGGCGCATTGAGCACAAACAGCCAGCCAATTGAATTGAGACCGTCACGTGATACGTACGTGTTTCTCAAGACAGGATCCACGTCGAGGTCAATCCCGCCACCTGTGCCATAGTAGCCGCCCCAGCCTATGCCTTCGTTTGGATCGGGATTCGGGTCGTCGATGAGACCGTTGCCGTTCAGGTCTTCGCCTGGGTCCAGGATACCGTTGCCGTTGAGATCCTCCGAATCCCATGAGCCCCCGATACGTACAATATCGGTTCTGCTGGGGCCGGTGGGCGTTGTCGGATCCGTCGAAGCGTCGCGGTCGGTCCAGTTTGCCGGATCGTTCAGGTCGTCGCTGACTCCACCGTGCCACCAGTGATCGATGGCAAATACCGAACCGGTCATGCTCAACAGTACCACTGTAATTAGTAATAGCATCTTGTACATTGTTGGTTCCTCCTAACTAAATTAACAGTTCATGGGTTATGGTTCCAACTCGGGGCATACCCACAGTTATCCCCAAGCTCCTCTTTGTGTTTTATGTAAATCTTTGTTGATCGGCGACCGATCGTTTGCAATGTTCAATAAATGATATGCTTGTTCACCCAAAATAATCCTTTTAGCTCTTGGCACGGATTTAAAGACTACCGAAAAAAGGCGATTTTGTCAATAAAAAATGTAACGGATATCTTCTTTACATTTTCATAAACCGCAAATCCCGGCGAAGACCTGACTTGCATACGCTAAGGCACAAAAATATAGCTGCATTAGCCGTTTTGTCTGGGTATTTGTATATGAAAAATGGTAAAATCAATTAAAATTGCACAGGATTTGTACATAAGTATTTGAAGGATAAATACCGGAATTCTGATATTTAAGATTAAATCATGCTCAAAGTAAGAGAAAGTGCATTTACACTGATAGAATTGTTGGTGGTCATTGCCATTATTGCATTATTGATGGGAATCTTAATGCCGGCCCTAAGCCGGGTTAAAGAGCAGGCTCGGATGATATCCTGCCGCTCAAATCTCAATCAGTACGGCATCGGCCTGCGAATGTACCTGGACGAAAACGACTACCTTTTTCCCGAGACCGACCAGTGGATGAAATCAACAACCAGCGGTTGGGTCAGGGAAGGAGAAATTCCAGATGGCCAGTTATGGCCGTATATCAAGGCTATTGACTGCCACATGTGCCCGCGTTTTGCTCAGCTCAAGAAGAATGACAGGCAATATGGTGATACAAAAGTGAGCTATGTGATGAATTCCTATGTAGGCAGACGCGGCAGTATCTGGTCGAGCTGGCTTGGTTCGGGTGTGACGGGGATCAGCAAAGAGTCGGAGGTTTATCGTGCCTCCGAGGTTATCACGTTCACCGAAGAGAACACAAAGACGATTCGCGGCTACAGCGAATATCCTTTCAATGATACGCATTTTACGGTAGGTAACGCGACGAGGCAGATTGACAATTATGCCACGTTTCATAATGCATCGGGAGATCTTGAGGATGGCAGCGCGAACATGGTTTTTGTTGACGGGCATGTAGGGACCAGACAGCGTATGGCTACAGATCCCGCAGACCAGGAAGCAATTGATAAAGAACTTGAAGAAGGCTTCCGGATTGCCTGGCCGAAGAGAGAGCTGCCTTATTAATTGCTAAGCCCCAAATTGGGAGCGGCATAACATGTTTTCTGTCGGTATTCGGAATTACGTCCAATTCCAACATGATAGGCAAAAGGCAATTCATCCTTCATAATCCCAAAAAGGCGGAGAACGGATACGCACAACGAATTACGAGCGACGAGCCACGAAATACGAGCTAAGAGCGAAGAACAACGTGCCGTATCAAGTATAATTTCCTTAAAAACAGGAGATTCTCCTTGCATTTTCGACGGAATTATGTAAGATAGTTATTTAACAATTGAATATAGTAATCATATCGTTTTTCGTATCTTATATCTCGGACAGAATGGGGGAAATCAGAAAACTGCGAATGAGTTCAGCAGCGAATTAGTTTATTAGAGATTGTTTCGTAGAAGTTAATCTCGGCTAATTAACTAATAAACCAATTCTCTAATCCTCTAATCACGAAAAATAACGTAACTATAGCTCTGATAAAAAGTTATGCCTACTGAACTTGCCGTATGAAAAATTAAGCCTATTTGAAAAAACGAACCCAATGTTAAAATAGGCAATTTAACTTAACTTCTTTGATAACAGGATAATACGAAGAAATTAGAGCTTTTCGCCGGGTGTTGAAGGCTGTTTCGGATTTCCGCCGTCAGTTCGAGGTGCGCTGGTTGGAGCGGCCGGTTTGTTATCGAAGATTCTGCCGTAGCTTCCGTTGCCGGGCCGGAGATTGAGCAGCTTCCTGAGCGTGGCCGGCGGCATTATTTTTCGCTCGCTCGCTTCGGCCAGCCGATGAATTCGGCGTAAAAGATCGGCGTTTGTGGCAAGTTTTTTTCTTGCCTTATCGAAGAAGATATTGTCTTCGAGACCAACCCTGACGCCGCCGCCGGATACAACGGCGATAGAATTCATCATTAGCTGGAAATCGCCGATACCCGCCAGCGACCAGTAGGAATTCGCCGGTAAGTCGCGAATCATAATGCCGACGTGCAGCAAATCAGCCTGCGCGCAGGCGATGTTGCCGAGCAGCAGGTTGAAGTAGTGTGGCGGCTCGAGGATGCCTTTGCGCTCCAGATACCTGGCGTAATTTATCATACCGTTATCGAAGGCTTCAAGCTCGGCGAGAATCCCGCGGGATTTCATCTCGGTGGCCAGTGAGTGAATCATGTCCGGCGAATTTATGCTGGCGATTCGGTTGAAATTCAGAGAGCTTAGTGTCAAGCTGCCCATATCGGGCTTCAAATCGCCGTCCAATTGCAGGACCTCGGAGCGTTTCTCGAATTCAGTAGTATTGCGTCCGCTCAAAGAGACGCAGATAATCAGGTCTTTGGAGAACGACCTTATTCCTTCGATGATTTTTCCATAGACTTCTGCCTTGTAACTGGTTTTGCCGGTGTCGGCCTCACGGGCGTGCAGATGTACCATAGTTATACCGATATCGATTGCTTTGTGAATATCCTCGACGATTTCTTCGGCGGTGATGGGGACATGCGGCGTCATCTGCCTGGTCGGTATCATTCCGGTCGGTGTGAAATTTACTATTAAATCCATCGGAGCTGCCCTCTGTTTTAAATTTTTGCCGGTTAAGTTATTTCTTTAACGACTCGCGCCGGCACTCCGGCAACGAAACAATTATCGCCGACATCGCGATTGACAACTGCATGGCCGGCCACAACCGCGTTTTTGCCGATTGTAATGCCGTGAATTATCAGAGCACCGGCCTTAATTCCGGCTCCTTCCTTAATAAGAACATCGCCGAAGCCGCAGGTGTGAGCGAGACGCTCTTCGAGAAAGGGATTGTGGTTATATCTGTTGTGCGTCATTATTATCACGCCCGGCCCCAGGCTGACTCCTTTTTCCAGTGTTATGCGTGCCGATATGTCCAGAAAGTTGAAACCGTTAATAAAACAGCCGTCTTTTATTGTAAGATTCTTGTATCCTTCCTTGGCGGCGTGCAAGACGACCGGCGATGAAATTGTTACATCTCTGCCGACCTGAGCGCCGAAGGCTCTCAGGAGAGCGATGTTTATTTTACTGCCGTATCTGAGTAACCGGGGCGGGCCGATGATTTTGAATAACAGAACGAGTGAAATTTTAGATAATAAAATCACTGATTTCTGGATAATTTTCTGCAACCTTACTGCGGCTTTTTTTAACAAAATAAACTCCAGTGTTTCAATCGTTTTATATTTTGTGCAAATTAAAATCAATGTTTCTAACGGATTATCGGCATTAGTTTGCGGGCTATTAATGTACTCCGGTCTTAAATCCGGCATAAAACCTGTTTTTGTAGGATAAGCTTTATAACAGACAACAGTCGAATAATGTGCAGTGTGACGCCGCAAGAAGTGAGAGCCGACGTCGATTATGTTTTTTATAATTAAAGAGCCGTTTTCTATCGGACATTCGGGTTTATGCCGGGACTAATGATATGGTTTGCACTTTACTGTTTCCTGCAATATAATAGCTGGCGTTGTGACGTAATTTTTAACAGGATTGAGTCTTTTGAATTAATAAGGAATCCGGCAATGGCAAGAAAGCTGTTACTGCTTACAATCATCGTTCCGGCTGTTACTTTGTTCGCTTTTAATTGCAGGCAGAAAAAACAGGGGCCGACGGGCGGCGAAGAAACCGGGGGCACAAAGAAAATCGCGGTCGTTATTTCCACTTTGAACAATCCATGGTTCGTTGTTTTAGGTAATACGGCGAAAGAAAGAGCCGAGCAATTAGGTTATAAAGCCGCGATTTTCGATTCTCAGAACGACACCGCCAAGGAGTCGGACCACTTCGATAATATAATCGCGGGCGGTTATGTCGCTATTTTATTCAATCCGACCGATGCCGATGGTTCCATTTCAAACGTCAAGAGGGCGAAAGATGCGGGTATACCGACTTTTTGCATCGACAGGGAAATCAACTCTAATGATGTTGCCACCGCTCAGATACTGTCCGACAATTACGCCGGTTGTGTGGAGTTAGGGCAGTATTTCGTCAAAAAAACAAATGGAAAAGGCAGGTTTGTCGAGCTACTTGGAATTCTCGGTGACAATAATACATGGAACCGCTCGAAAGGTTTTCACAGTGTCGTCGATAACTATCCGGATTTAAAGATGGTCGCCCAGCAAACCGCCGAGTTCGACCGCACCAGGGCTATGGAAGTTCTCGAATCGATTCTCCAGGCAAATCCCGATATTGACGCGGTATTTTGCGGCAACGATGCGATGGCTATGGGTGCTTACCAGGCTCTTGCGGCCGCCGGCAAGGCGGATAAAGTCATGGTGTTCGGCTTCGACGGGGCCAAAGACGTGGTTGACTCCATTCGTGACGGCAAAATAATTGCTACCGGTATGCAGTTTCCCAAGCGGATGGCCCGAATGGCCGCCGAACAGGCCGACGAATACATCAGGGGCAAGCGGGATTTTCCTCAAAAAGTTCCGGTTGCCGTCGAGTTAGTTACACAGGAAAATATAGCCAAATATACGGCCTACGGCAGGCAGTCCGAAGATTAGTGCCGTATTTCGATTCAATGCATTTCTGTGCCGGTGTTTGAATATGAAGAAGGTATATAAATATATCATAGCAGCGGCGATAATTTCCATCGTCGTGTATTTTAGTGTTTCCATCGAGAGCCTGGAAGAGGTGAAAGAACGACAGCGAAGAGTCTCATTCAATGCAACCGAGTATGCCAGGGACTTTTGGGATAATCGGTTGGGCGGAGTTTTGGACAATGCGATCGATGCCGTGCAGTTAATCGAACTGTTCAATACGAATATGGCTGAGGCCATTGAAAAATACGGCAGGGCGCCGGGTGTTTCGAGTGTTTATGCATATTTACTAAAAGGAAACGGCGAAATCCTCACAATCGGCGAAGATTTCATTGATATCAGTATCAAAGAACCTCGTGCAAATCCGGATATCAGGATAATTACTGGTTTATACATTCCGGGAAATGCCGTTCGGGATGCGTCCGGGTTGATCGATGTAAGCGAGTTTTCGGATACGATGAAGTTCAATGAGATAGGAAATGAAATCAATAAAATAGTTGTGAAAGAGGTGATAAGGCCTTTTATGGATAAAAAGCCAAGTTCCGGTGATAAGGTCGGATTCTTCGGAGCGACCAGGGTAGCGCGTGACGACGCCGACCAGGGACTTTTCGGGCAATCGATCGACAAGTCCGACGGGACGAAAGAATTTCAGCTTGTCAGTGTTGTGCCGATCAGGCTGGAGCTGGAATAATTTTGCGAAACGATGCGTATTATGACTCAGACTCAAAACGACAATATTGTTCTTAAGGCGACCGGAATCAGTAAGACTTTCGGCGGTATCAAAGCTTTAGACGGTGTAAACCTGGAAATTCACGCCGGTAAGGTCAATGCCATTGTCGGAGAGAACGGAGCGGGTAAATCGACTTTAATGAAGATTCTCGCCGGTATATATCAGGGATATGAGGGGCGGATTTTTTTAGACGGCCAACCTGCCGATTTCGCAAATCCGAAAGAGGCTCAGGACAACGGCATCGCGATAATCCACCAGGAGCTGAACCTGATTCCATACCTCAGTGTCGCCGAGAACGTCTTTTTAGGCAGGGAATTTATCAATCGGTTCGGCCTGATTAGTTACAGGAGAATGCACAGAGAAACAAAAAAGCTGCTTGACAGACTCGATTTACACATTAGTCCGCGGGCAAAAGTTTCCGAGCTGAGGATCGGTCAGCAGCAGATTGTGGAGATCGCACACGTACTGTCACTGAATGCCCGCATTGTCATAATGGATGAACCCACTTCCGCGATAAGCGAGCATGAGATCGAGGTTCTCTTTGATCTGATACGCTCTCTTAAAGCTCAGGGCGTTGCGATTGTCTATATTACACATAAGCTCGACGAACTCTTTCAGATCGCAGATACCGTTACGGTTTTGCGTGACGGAAAGTATGTCGGTTCCGGTTTGGTTGAGGAACTTTCACACGATGACATAGTGCGAATGATGGTTGGAAGAAACATAAAGGATTTTTTCGTCAAGTCCGACACCGTCAAATCCGGCGAAGTTTTAAGTGTAAGGGATTTATGCCTCGCTCATCCGGAACGTCCGGGTGACTATATTGTCAAGCACGTCGACTTTAAGGTACAAGCCGGTGAAGTTCTGGGTATGTTCGGTTTGATGGGGGCCGGTCGGACCGAGCTGCTGGAGACAATTTTCGGTCTTCATCCGAAAGCATCGTCGGGAAGTATTTTTATAAACGGACAATCGGCCAGAATCAACTCACCAAACGATGCGATTGACTCGGGAATAGGTTTTATTACCGAAGACAGAAAACAGGAAGGTCTGGTTCTGCAGATGTCGGTTGCTTCGAGTATATCTCTGGCAAGCTTGAAGCAGACCGAACGTTTCGGATTTTTAAGTGACAGACTCGAAACCCGGCTGGCTCGGGGCTATGTCGATCGCCTGAAGATAAAAACACCGTCAATTCGGCAGATTGTCGAAAACCTGAGCGGCGGAAACCAGCAGAAAGTGGTAATTGCCAAATGGCTCGCTACCGACCCGAGGATTCTTCTGCTGGATGAACCGACACGTGGAATCGATATTAACGCAAAGAATGAGATTTACAGACTGATAAGCGAACTCGCTCAAAAGGGTCTTGCAATTGTGATGGTCTCTTCGGAACTGCCGGAAATAATGGCTATTGCGGATAGAATCATTGTATTGTCGGAAGGAAAGCGGACGGCGGAGTTTGCACGTTCACAGTTTACGGAAGAGGCGATCGTAAAAGCGGCTATTCCGAAGAGCTTGAAGCTGCAAACTCTGCAAAAGACTAAGGACCAAAAATGCTCGAATTAAAAGCCCATAAGGCACTTGTAGTTAAATTCCAGTCACTGTTTGCTCTGCTGCTATTGATAGTTATATTGAGTATTTTCGCGGAGAATTTTTTCTCAAAAAACACTTTCTGGCTTGTTCTGACACAGGTTTCCATAAACATGTGTCTTTCTGTGGGTATGACTCTTGTAATTCTGACCGGCGGAATCGATTTATCGGTCGGTTCGGTTCTTGCCCTCAGTGGAGTTATAATGGCCGGTCTGTTAAAGAACGGCCTTGAGATCCCTTCTCTGAATATATTTATCAGTTTCTCTTTGTTTGGAGCTATACTTGCGGGATTGATTGTGGGTTCGTTTCTCGGATTCTTTAACGGTTTAATGATCACCCGTTTCAGGATTCCTCCTTTTGTAGCTACACTGGCAATGCTGACAATAGCCCGCGGTTTGACCGAGCTATGGACTGGCGGTGCCGCAATAACCGGACTCGGCAAAACTTTCGGTTATCTCGGCACTGGCCGGCTGCTTGGAGTCCCTGTACAGGTCTGGCTCTGCGCTGCGATAGTGTTAATTTTTGTAATCGTACTCAGGAAAACCAGGTTCGGAAGATACATTTACGCCGTAGGTGGAAATGAGAAAGCAGCGAGACTTTCCGGTCTGAACGTCAACAGGATTAAGCTGCTCGTATATACCTTAGCCGGTGCACTTGCGGCGGTTGGCGGACTTATCGTGACATCGAAGCTCAACTCGGCCACTCCGTCTGCGGGCGACGGCTATGAGCTCGACTCGATCGCCGCAGTTGTAATAGGAGGAACATCTCTGAACGGCGGGAAAGGCTCAGTTCTCGGCACTATTCTGGGAGTTTTGATTATCGGTGTCTTAAACAGCGGTTTGAATATATTAGAAGTTCCGGCTTTTTGGCAAAAGCTTGTTAAAGGTTTTGTGATTCTTGTAGCCGTTGCAATTGATAAGCTCAATACCGACAAATAGTAAAACCCTAAAACCTGTCATTGGCATCAAGTTTTTTTCCTTGCCGGACCGGCCCACGTTTGCTCTAATTTCTGACTCATGGCATTCGACTATAACTCAAAATAGTATGGCAAAGAATATTTGAAAAATGAAACGGGCGGATAAAATGAAACGAAGGAAATTTATTCAAAACTGCTTCGATTGCAGCCTGGCGGCAATGGTTGCAGGTGTCTCTCTCGAATGCGGCACGGCATATAGCCGGGAAAATGAACCTGCTAAAGAAAAAGAATCCGGCATGGAAAAAGATCCTGTAAAAAACGAGCTGGCACATCCGATGGCACCGAATCAGGTGACGAAGCTTTTGAAATTTATCGATGCCAATTTCGATGAGCCGGCCAGGAAAAAGATCTTCGGCCGGCTCGGGTACGAATGCTTTTATTCGGTGGGCGCCGATAAATGGATACAAAACTACAAGAGCGACCCGGACAAGTTTTTCGAGATGGTAAATAGCGGCAAATCAGTATATTGGGAAAAGCTGGAAGACGACAGGGAAAATTCCCGAATACGAGTGATAAGCAGGAAATTCGTATCCTGCGTCTGTGCTTTCGGACAATGTCCCGAGCCGCCGAAGTCACTTTGTAATTTCTGCTGCCTGAGACTTCATAAAGAATTGTTCGAATTGTTATTGGGCAAAAAGGTCGAGGTCAAAATTGATGAATCTATTATACTCGGGGGCGAAAGATGCCGCACGACGATTAGTATTATAAATTAAAAAAACTTGTGCTGCGCATATCAAGGACCAAAAGGTTTGTGAACAGTCCTCAGCCTTCCGTATTCTGATTTCTGCACTTTTTCCTTGTCAAACCAACCGCCTAATGCTCTAACTTTTTTAAGGTAATAACGCTCGAAAATAAATGTTGTCAGGTTTTTACAGCTTGATGCAAATTGTGCAAGTCGGTAAAATGCCTTGTATCAACTATCGATTGATAATTTTATGAGAATGTAAGGAGAATCCAGGATGAACAGAATTCTTATAGTGACAATGGCACTTCTGTCGGTCTGTATAAACGCAGGTTATCATAGTAGTACAAGTTCTGCGGGAATTCAAACGCGGGATGAGGCAATTATTCTTAAAATTTGGCCGGCCAAAGCGTTGGATGCAGGCTCAAGTGTGCAGACGGAAAAAAATGAACCGGACAGGGGCGACAACGTAACTCGAGTTGGCAATGTCACTGATCCGGCGATAATGATATTCAAACCAAAACAATCGCAGGATAAAACTGCCTCCGTCATAGTCTGTCCGGGGGGAGGCTATCGTTATTTGACTATTAACAAGGAAGGTACGGAGATTGCCGAATGGTTGAATTCCCTTGGAGTGACGGCTATCGTTTTAAAATATCGTGTACCAAATCAAAGAGAAAACGCATTTAAGGACATCCAGCGGGCAATGCGAGTAGCTCGTTATCATGCCGAAGAATGGGGAATCGATGCGAACCAAATTGGAGTGATGGGATTTTCCGCCGGGGCGCATCTTTCAGCGAGACTTAGCGGGGATTTCTTTAATTCGAGCTATGAACATGTTGATGAAATAGATGTTTTGAGTTGCAGGCCGAATTTTACAATCCTGCTGTATCCCGCGTACCTTGTCGATGACCGGAACAACTTAAGAGATGACATTAAAGTCGGCTCGGAAAATCCTCCGGCATTTATTGTTCAGACTCAGGATGATAGCGTTGGTGTCAAAAACAGCATTTACTACTATGCCGCTCTGCAAAAAGCAAAGATACCATCTGAATTACATATTTTTCCCACAGGTGGTCATGGCTACGGAATGCGACCAAGCAGCCATGCAGTTTCAAAATGGCCGCTACTGTGTGAAGAATGGCTACGGCAAATAGATATGGTTGGTGATTAGTCGATACTATTCACTAACAAATATCTTTTTATGCTTAAACTTTTTTTTTGAGTTTTCGCCAGCGTAGTCGGCGACGATTTGGCCGCTGCCGCAGAGCTTGTATTTATAGATGACAAGCCCTTCCAGCCCGACAGGGCCGCGGGCATGGATTTTGTTGGTGCTGATACCGACTTCGGCCCCCAGTCCGTAACGGAAACCGTCGGAAAATCGCGTGCTGCAGTTCCACAGGACGTTGGCCGAATCGACGAGGGACATGAACATCTCGGCTTTTGCCTTATCGGTGGTGACAATGGCGTCGGTATGTCCCGAGCCGTAACGGTTGATATGCTCGATAGCGGCGTCGATATTATCGACAACCTTTATCGAGAGGATATAGTCGAGGTATTCGATGCTCCAGTCCTGCTCGGAAGCCGGCTCGACGTCGATAATCGCGGCGGTTTTTTCACAGCCGCGCAGCCGGCAGCCGCTTTGCTCCAGAGCCGCTTTTGCTTTCGCCAGAAATTCCGCGGCTATGTCGCGATGGACCAGCAGCGTCTCGGCGGCATTGCAGACGGCGACGTACTGGCACTTGGAATCGACGGTAATATCGACCGCCATCTGCATATCGGCGTCACTTTCGATATAGACGTGGCAGATGCCGTCGGCGTGGCCGAGGACGGGGATGTTCGTATTGTTCATAATGTAGCGGACGAATTCGTTGGAGCCGCGGGGGATGACCAGATCGATGTATTCGTCCAAAGCGAGCATTGCCGCGACGTCTTCGCGGGTCTCCAAAAGCCGGAGCCAGCCGGATGGCAGACCGGCTTTTTCGCCTGCGGCGGAAATCGTATCGGCCAGGATGCGATTGGTATTTGACGCTTCGCTGCCGCCTTTGAGCAGGACGGAGTTGCCGCTCTTTAGGCAGAGCGTCGAGATTTGCACGAGGGCGTCTGGACGGGACTCGAAGACTACTCCGATAACGCCGATGGGGCAGGTGACTTTGTAGAGTTCGAGGCCGGTGTCAAGCTCGGTCGCGGCGATTGTCCTGCCGACAGGGTCGTCGAGTGCGATGAGAGTTTCGATGCCGGCAATGGTCTGGGCGATTTTAGCCTCGTCGAACTTCAGCCGCTTTAAAAGGGGAGAGGCGAGATTATTTTTTTCCGCCGCGTCGAGGTCTTCTTTATTAGCGGCGATAATAGCGGCTGAATGGGCCTTCAGAGCCGCGGCTATTTCCGATAAAGCGTGATTTTTTGCCGCCGTTTCTACCGCCGCCAGGCTTATCGAGGCCATTTTTGCCGCCCGTGCTGTTTCAGATATATTCATTTTTAATTTCCTGTTGACTAATTTTTTTGGTTCGGCTAATATTAAAATTGTAAATAATAGATATTCGATATGCAATAAGTATTTGTTGCGCGGGTGTAGCTTAGGGGTAAAGCTCCAGCCTTCCAAGCTGGCTACGTGGGTTCGATTCCCATCACCCGCTTTTCATGCCGCGAAAAAGGAAAGACATTTCTTCTATTTTAAACCTGAATTTCCGAGGTCGTGTGTAACAAATCAAATGTATTTTGATTATATAGAACTTATGGAGACCACCCAAGCCATTTTTAGCCATTCTTTACGGGATAACCTAAATTTGTTGGTGTTGTTTGCGAGAAAACTCGCTGCTTCGGCCATAATATTGTTTATAAAGAGTTGAAATTATGTTATTATAGAACTATAAGCTTTTAGGAGTGGTTCGGTGACATATAAATTGTAAATATTCGTTTTAGGGACTTTCTTCCGGAGATATTCGCGGGAAGAACTTAAACGGCTGGAGGATGTCAAACGCATCATTCCCAAACAGTGGTCGAAAGAAAAAAATGATGCGAACAAAAAGTTACTATGGGCAGGCGTGGAAGGCTAAAATGAACCGATTGGTTTCTGCTGTTTTCACCGTGCTTGTTCTATGGTCTATTGAGGTCGTCGCCGGAATTCCATTATCGCCATCCAAACTACACTTTCTTTGTGAGAGTCCGTACACAACCCTGACTCTGTTTTGGAACGACAACAGTACAGATGAAACGGGATTTTTGATAGAACAGCTGGTCGAGGGCGGCTCATGGAGCACAGTGGCGGTTGCCGGCGCCAATGAACAATCTCAAACCATTTCTTCATTTGATCGCTCGATCTCCAGCGAATTCCGTGTGTCGGCATATAACGCATTGGAAACTTCACTACCCAGTAATACCGTCCGGGTCGTAGGCACGGATGACACGCTGGAGGTTTATCCGGAGGTGCCGGGTATTCGCTCTTCGCAGTCACATACGATTAGTGACATTACTTTTTCTGAAATGCAGGATCAGTGCCCCGTCGATCCCTCTCAAGGCAAAGCAACGCGTATTTCCACTTTTTTCGAGATTGAAGTGCGTCCTGCAACGGGCGGAGCATGGCTGCCGTCGCCTGTCTATGAGACTCGCCCTCAAATCCGAAACTATCTGGCGCAGAACGACCCATTGCACACCGGCGGGCGCAGGCCTTATGTCTTCGGTAACTATGGCCCGAACTCCAATAAACCGAAACGGACGCTGCACAGTAAGCACTGGACGAACTTCGACTCCGCCGAAGACGTAATCGTACGTTTGACCCTGCTCGAGACGGCAGGATATCCGGGGGATATTAATCTGAACGATTTGGAAATCCAGCCCGCTCCTATTGCTGTTTCCCAGGTGAACGAAAAAACGATTGATATCACCCTGCCGGGCGCTGCGGAAGACTATACGCGGCACTATCGCGTGGTGGTGAACCGCACTGCATGGAACGCACTGGCAGGCCGTCACACGTACACCCGCGAGGCTCCGCTGTTTGTTTTTATCAACCCAATGCAGCCCGCCCCGGCTTCCGCTCCGGAAGGTGAGTTCCGTGAATTCGATGAAGGGCGGTTGCTTGTGATGGGCCCCGGTATTCACCTGCCGGATGACCACTGGCGGTTTTTTGGGGATGGCGAAAACGGCCTCGCACGCGAATTCTATGCTCCGGGCGATGCCTACCTGCACGCAGGATTCGTGGTGCACGACCACGACTACCAGATGAAAATCTACGGGCGCGCCATCTACTCCGATGAAATGTTCGCATTGCGCGAAGATCTGGCCAATGCCGAATACCAGTACTCGGACCACAGTCGAACTCCCTGGTCCGATGTGGCCTGCACAGAAGGAAACATCTGGGGACTCAGAGCTGCATTTGACGGTAAGGCCGCGCTGGCAAGCAACAGTGTAGAACCGACGATTTATGAAGGCTTGACCAGTATCAGCGGCGAGATCGGTCCTTCGATCCTCTACGGGGCCCATGCCCACGTGATGAACCATAAAGACGTTGGTTACTACGGCGGGACCTATCAGGTCGGCAATAACCTTTCATATTATACCGGCAACCTTTTAATGAACTCGGACGATGTAACCTACATGGTCGAAGACACGCATTTCGACCATAATACCACTTTCGTTCAGGTCAACGGCCCGAGCTTCCAGTTTGGGTGGGCGCATGCATATCGTCTCAATTCTCCTATGACCGCGATAAACCACACTGTCATAACATCAGACCGCAAGAATACCGGTTTCGGGCTCAACCACGGGGTATTCAACGACCGGCTTCAAATCGGAATGATGATGTATCATATGGGTGGGTATTTCGAGAATTTTGAATTGTATGGCCAGGAAAACATTGTCTGGAATTTCAGGATTTACGACGAGGGCGATCCCACTGAAAATGTAACCTCCGTTTTCGGTGATAAGACCTTTAAGAATTTCACCATCGAGCGGCATTCCTTCTCCGACAATCTTCTGTGGGGCGATCAAAATCCGGCAAGAAACCAAAAGTCATATCTGCGGTTTCTCCACTTCGACAACGTTGTCATTGAAGGCAACCGGATCGACCATATTGATGACGGGGATTTCTTCGACTACAACGAAGCAGTCCTGCTTCATACCATCACCTTTTTCAGCCTGCCCGATCCCGTAGCTGATCCCGGCGCCGGTAACGCTCCGTTGGGCTCTTCCATCCGGCCTTTTGCGTTCTCCGACTCGAAGATTGTTCAGATGGATTCCAGCTTGCCGGTAAGCCAGGGGCCGGTTTGCGCCAACGGTAATACGGATTCATTACCCTTCGCCGTCGTCGATGCCGGCGATGGCTATGTGGCTCTGCGTGCTTCCAACAACTATTATGTTAAGGCCGATCCGCAGCGATACGGTTATCTCTATACCGAACCGGACCTGATTCGCGGCGATGCCGACACCCGGGAGATTACGGAGGAAGCCAGGTTTCGCTGGGTTGACCGGGGCGGCGACAACTTTGCCCTCTACTCGAAAGTCATGCGACTCTATGTGCGCGTTGAATCAAACTGCGGTCCGGAAATGCCGCTGTACGCCGCGAGTGAGAATGTCGGCTTGAGTGAAATGTTCTCGAGTAAATATGACTTTCTAACTATAGAAGACTTTGAAACCGGAGACTTCTCCGGGCTTGAATGGCGATTCTCCGGAGAAGCGCAGTGGAATATCACCTCACAACAAAATGCCTCCGGGAGCTACTGTGCCCAGGCAGGTTCAATTGAGCATGGCGAAAGCTCTACATTGGCGATCACACTTGATTGCGGCGATGGAGATATTTCTTTCTACTGCAGGAGCTCTTCCGAATCAGGCTACGATTGTTTACAGTTCTATATTGATGAGGTAAAGCAGGCTGAATGGTCGGGTGAGCAGGATTGGATTCAGGTTTCCTTTAATGTAACGGCGGGTAAAAGAACCTTCGAATGGACCTATTCAAAGGACGGTTCGGAGTCCAGAGGCGACGACACTGCGTGGATTGATGATATAGTGTTTCCTGTCAACTGAGATTCTGTCGGCTTGTCCGACGATTTCGGCAAACGCTTTTCTACGGACATAGATGTCGATTCGTAATTTATATAGAAATGTCACTATGACTCATTGGTTTTAATGTGAATAATAGTGATTTGATGAATTGATTTTTTATGTTTAAACAAAGCTTCTTGCAAAACGCAAGAAAAATCTTACTGGACTTGCTAAAATCCTTTATATATATATTATTGGCAAGTGGGGCCTAATGCAGCTTTAAGGTATCCCTATTCTTGAGAGAAAACTGGCATAACGATGAGACAAGTCTTCTCTATAAAGTTTGGGAATACGACAAATGAAATCTTGTTTCTTCTCTTTTTTCAGGTACTCGATATTCACAGAAAAATAGTGCTTAAAATCTATAATCGATGGAACTATAGGTATGTCTTCTGGAAAATCGACAAAATGATAGCGAGGATTCTGATTGTTTTTTATAAACTCTCCAGGCGTTCTTCCCCTTGAAATCTCTTGCATTTTGATTTCAAGCTCAGACAAATGCTCTCCAGTAAAAACATATTCGGCGTTATAAAGCGGTGCAACCAATACGGAAAGAAGAAACTTATCATGTGTTTTAGGCCTCGGCCTCCCATAACGAAACCTAAAATCTTGCTCAAGGTCGCAATCTTGTGAGAGCACAACAATAAGTGGAAAGGTTATTATAGATACTTCAATCTGTCCGCTCTTCTCCGCTACATATTCAATATAATCAACATTGCGATATATGTCTCCTTGCGAAATTCTCCGAAGATTTTGTTTATTAACTTTCATTTTTCCGTAATCTTCGCCTTAATTACTCTTCGCTGAGGTTTTGTTAATCCATATTCTTTATCAATATTCACTTGTCCAGGCACTTCGAATTTTTGTTCCTTAGGTGTTGATTCTGTTTGTGTCCCTATCTTATAATTTACCGATGGTGATTCAGGATGATTCTCATTAATCTTCATTAACCACTCCCATCACTTTCCTCAATTCATTCGTAATAACTTTCTCAAAAAGATCCTCAATAGCATCATGAAATTTATCGAGTCTGGACTGAATATCATCAAAAGTTAATAATCCCTGTGTATACGCATCAATATCTAAAATGTATAATTTATTCTTAATTGGAGCTGGGAAATCAGTATTATACATTCCATATTGGAACTGCATAATCATGTCACCATCAGAAGTAGAATAATTATTAACTCAAACTGACCGATTAGAGGAATTTTGAAGGTAATGATTATCAAACAAAAACAGCTTCTTTTGCCGATAAGTGTTGTGGAA
>JAFGBG010000087.1 GCA_016933295.1 Sedimentisphaerales bacterium
ACAGAGCAAGCTCTGATTGATGCTATTGCCAAAGCACTTGATGCGATTACCGCCAGTGATGCAAAAGGATGGTTTGAATCATGTGGTCACACCTTTTCTTGAATTGCTATATAACTAAAAAGCTCAAATCAAAAGTTCGAAATTGCGGAAATTAAGCTTTTTTCGGATGAATATGGATAATTATTGTTCTTCGTACGACATCTAAGGTTGTATTCAAACCAGTCCCAGTTCCTCGGCTTCAGAGTAGAGGCCGTAATGCTTCATTTTCTTAAACAGGGTTGTACGGTTTATCTGGAGAGCTTTAGCCGTTGCCTGCCGGTTCCAGTTATTTGCTTCGAGGGCCTGCCGGATAATATTTTTCTCCGGCTCGGCAAGAGCCTTTTTTAGACTTATCGATTTGTATGTCGTTTGCTTTTGATGTTGCAGCTGTTTGATTATATCCGGCAGGTCTTCGGGGCCGATGAATCTGCTTTTGCCTAAAAGCGCCGCACGTTCGATGACCTTTTCCAGCTCGCGCACGTTTCCGGGCCAGGAATAACGTTCGAGATGTTGCATCGCCTCATCGGTTATGCCGAACTTCTGCCTGTTATTTTGTGAGCAATACATCCTGAGAAAATGTTCCGCCAGCAGCCTTATATCGCTGACTCTTTCGCATAAGGGGGGCAGCTCGATTTTGATAACGTTAATTCGATAGTATAAATCTTCCCTGAATTTGCCATGTTTGACTTCCTGTTCGAGGTCGCGATTTGAGGCAAGGATAATACGGGTATTGACAACCTCTGTTTTATTGCTGCCGACCGGCTCGAATTGCTGGTTCTCCAGGACTCGCAGAAACTTGGCCTGAAGGGCCGCAGAAGAGTTGGATATTTCATCGAGAAAGATAGTTCCACCGTTTGCGGCTAAAAACTTGCCTTCCTTATTATTGACGGCGCCGGTAAAAGCACCTTTTACGTGCCCGAAAAGCTCGCTTTCGAGAAGAGTTTCCGGCAGGGCGCCGCAACTTACTTCGACAAACGGCATGTTTCGGCGGCTTGAGCGATTGTGAATAGCTTTGGCCAAAAGGCTTTTTCCCGTGCCGGACGGGCCGGCCATAAGTACAGTGGCCCGGGTGTCGGCGATAGCTTCGATCAGGTCGAAGATTTTCGCCATTTTGTAATCCTGACTGATGATATTCTCCAGACTATATTTGCGTTCGAGCTGTAGTTTTAGGCGTTCGTTTTCACTCATCAGCGACTGCTGATGGATTGCTCTTTCTACGGCCAAACGTAATTCGTCGTCGATAATAGGCTTTGTGAGGTAATCATAGGCTCCCTGCTTGATGGATTTGACAGCACTGTCGATTGTGCCGTAACCGGTGATTATAATCACCACCGTTTGTGGATAGCGACTCTTTATCGTCTCCAGCAATTCGAGTCCGTCGCCGTCCGGCAGATTTACATCGGTAATGACTAAGTTGTATCTCTTCTCCTGCAGCTTTGCGAGGGCATCTTTGACCGTTTCGGCGCCGTCGGTATTGAATCCTTCGAGTGAAAGAAATTCGCACAGAGAGTCTGTTATTATGTTGTCGTCGTCTATTACGAGAATGTTCTTTTTGTTCATCATATCTCCATATCGATTTTTACATATTTATCTGGAATCGTCTGAAGTCGGCAAATTCACGGTGAAAATGCTGCCGCCTTCCGGAGCGTTGCGCGCAGTTATTCTGCCATAACGGCTTTTTATTATATCTCTGCATATAGCAAGTCCTAGGCCGGTTCCCTTGTCTTCTTTTGTAGTGAAAAAAGGCTCGAATATGACTTCTGTATTTTCCGTAGGCAGACCCGTTCCGGTGTCACGGAATTCGACAACGATTGTGTCATCTTCCGCCGGGTATGTTGATATTTTTATTTCGCCGCCGTCCGGCATTGCATCGAGAGCGTTTTTAGTAAGGTTACAAAATACCTGGAACAAACTGCCGCTTTTGATTTTCGGCAGGCCCGGATGGTAGTCTCGTAATATTTGCACATTGAGAGCTTCGGCTTTCAGGTTTAATGTTTTAAGAGCGTCTTCGATGATTTGCTCTATCGGCAGAGATTCCAGAGGCGCATAGGTGCATCGTGAAAATTCCAGCAGGTCCTTAATGATTCGTATCATTCTCATAAGTCCCTGTCGACATTGTTCCAGATATTCTTTCGGTTTTTCGAGGTTTTCATGCTCTATAGCTCTTATTGTAAGATTGATATATCGCAGTATTCCGTCTAAAGGATTATTCAGCTCGTGAGCGACCCTCGATGCGTGTTTACCGACCGCGGCCAACCTTTCAAGTTCGTGTGATTTATTCGGAAATACGGTTTTTGCCGTGATATCCTCGATTAATAAGATTCCAACGTGATTTCCGGTTTTTTTTACGGATTGAAAACATGTACATGTCAGATTAAGATGTTTTTTTTGGTCATGAAGGGTATATTCAACTTCATCAAATTTTTGCGTTTTGCCGCGTGAAATACAGCGTTTCAAAATCTCAGTCCAGTTCTGCCATATTTTTTCATCTGTGCCCAGGGCCAGTGATTTATCGATATATTCGCTTAAATTTATAATTTCCGCCGCGTGGGGATTGGCCTCGAGGATTTTCATCTCCAAATCGAAGAAGACTATTCCTAACGGCAGATATTTAATAGCTTCCTTTAAGGATAACTCAGGAAACGATTTTTCATTCGCAGGATTGCTCTGTGAATTGCTGATTATGCCTGGCTGATTTTCTTTTCTATCACCCATAACGTCGATAATAAAATTTACTTCAAATTTCGTCAAGGCTTAGCGTTGATAAAAAACAACACTCCTGTTACTTTTTTCGGACAGGAAAAGACGGTGATTTAGTTAAAAAACGTAATGCATTACAAAATAACGGGCTAAGATCAAAAAATACAGGCCGATAATGTGCCGAAATAAGATTTTTAATTCTTCATCGTTGATATTTGTAAACGCACCATATGCAAAAAACGGCGGCTTTATCTATAGATTTTCATAAAATCCTACTAACTATATATAATATAAGAAGTTATAGATGCTAAAATGGGCTGTTTCTAAGGCAGGTTTCCTGGAATAGGTTTTGCACTTGATGTGATTATTAAGGTTTATGGATGGAATTATATGTAGATTTCGCATGGAGGCTTGCTATGGATGGCTTCGAGAGACGGAAATATAAGCGGCAGAGAATTGACTGTGATATATCCTGTGTCGAACTCGATTCTTTAAGAAAACTTATATATTCCGGAAATACCGTTAATGTTGGGCAGGGCGGTTTATTTTTTGAGACATCAGGCGTTGAATTTGAACAAGGCGATGTTTTAAGAATACAATTGAAAATTTCACCGACACCCGGATTGCTTGAATTCGGAGGCAGACTCAGAGGTTTCGTAAAAGTATTGCGAATCGGTAGAATTACTGATTCGATGGAAGAAGAAGATTTGCATTCGGATAAGGTCGGTGTGGCCGTGAAATTTTGCCGGCCGCTGCATCTTTGTTTATAAATATTGCTATAGCGTCCAGATGCCTTCGAAAACTTCAACGGCGGGGCCGGTCATATAAACGCAGTTATCTTCCCTGCACCAGTTTAGGGCGAGGTCACCGCCCGGCAGGTGTCCGGTGCATAATCTTTCCTGACGTCCTGTTAGAACAGATGCCACACAACAGGCACAGGCTCCCGTGCCGCAGGCCAAAGTTATGCCGCTGCCGCGTTCCCATGTTCGCATTATGAATTCTGAGGCATTGTCTATCTGGACAAAGTGGACGTTAATTCTGTTGGGAAACAGGCTATGATTTTCAATTGCGGGCCCTGTTTTTTCAAGCTCGATAGAATCGACATTGTCACAAAACAGGACTGCGTGTGGATTACCCATAGAAACACATGTTATGGCCATCTCATGGCCGAGAACCTGTATCGATTGCTCGATTACTGTTTCGCCGGGCAAGTTAACTGGTATCTTTTCAGGAATCAGAATCGGCTGGCCCATATTTACGCAGACCTCGCTAACTATATCATTATCATCGACCATTAGGCCGACAGTCAGGATTCCATTGCCTGTTTCTATACTCAAGGAAGCCGGAAAAGATTTCTGGCCCGGCACCGGATATGAACCGGCAATTGTTGCAAGCTCGTGTTCGTAAACGTATTTTGCCACGCATCTGATTCCGTTGCCGCACATTTCTGCTTCTGAACCGTCGGCGTTGAAAATGCGCATCCTGACATCGGCGGTTTTCGATGGACCTATCAGGATAAGACCGTCGCCGCCGATACCGAAGTGTCGATCACTGACAATTTTTGCCAGTTCGGCCGGTTCGGGAATCTTCTGCTCAAAGCAATTGACGTATATATAGTCATTGCCAAGACCGTGCATTTTAGTAAATCTCATACAATAGTCTCCCAAAAATATACTTTTAGTATATATATATAGACGTGTTAAATCAAAAAATGATTATTGAAATGTGGCAAAAATGTTGACTTAATGTGGTCTGACGTGCCAAAATAAAAGAAATACAACATCTGCTACGACAGGAGGTTACAGACAAAAATGTCATTTAACAGCTCTTGCGGCGGTTTTTCAATAATTACGTGTTACAGAGACAATATTAGCCGACTGAAAACTCCTTCTTTCGAGTATTCATTTGAGCTTTGAGGCGGGCGATAATTGATGAATGCATCTGTGAGACGCGCGATTCTGACAGGTCGAGTGTGGCGCCGATTTCCTTCATTGTCATTTCTTCGTAATAATAAAGGACAATAATAAGGCGCTCGGCCCTGGTTAATCCTTTGGTAAGAAGGTTCTTGAGGTCCCGCTTTTGAGCTTCAATCACAGGATTTTTACTCCGTTCATCCTTGATAACATCTATTTCACGAATGTCTTTTTCATTGTCTCCTTCGTTGTATTTCGTAGTAAGCGAGACTAAGCTGACGGCATTCGCATCCCGCTGGAGCCTGCTAAATTCGGTCATATCCATTTCAAGCTCTTCGGCGATTTCTTTTTCGGTGGGTTTACGTCCGAGATGAGTTTCGAGCGTATGAGTTGCTCTTGAAAGCTGGTGAGCTCTTGCCCGTACTAATCTCGGTACCCAATCCATGCTGCGCAGCTCGTCGAGAATAGAGCCTCTTATTCGAGGTGAACAATAAGTTTCAAACTTGACTCCACGGCTTGGGTCGAATGCATCTATGGCATCCATAAGTCCGAAAATACCGGCGCTAATCAGGTCATCCAGCTCTACCTTGTCCGGCAGCTTACTATGAAGCCGTTCGGCGCAATACCTCACCAGATTCCGATAGTGTTCCATGAGTAAATTGCGGGATTTGTCGTCATGGGTTTTGTAGAACTGCTCCCATATCTGGTCGATACTGAGTTCTTGCTCGGTTTTCACAGTATTCCTCCTTGAAATATGGACACCACTCCAGGGTCATCCGTTTTCTATGATTCAAACAAGTCTCTCAAATTCTTATCGACCTAAAAGCCGATAACTTTAAAAAACTTCCAATAATATTCTTCAAAAAAACACAAAACCTTTTCTAACATCGAATTAATAATAACTCGAAAGTATTTCCTGTTTTTGTTTGAGTAATTCTGCCGCGAACTTTTGGTTTAGGGAATTTTCCCAAAGTTTATTTATCTGATGTTCTATATATTCATCTCGATTTTCGTCGAGGAGTTTCTTGCTTATTTCATCGGGGATAGGTTTGACTTCAAAACTGCCGCTAATACCGAATTTGATATTTTCCGTATCGCACAATACAAGGCGTTGAGTGCAAATGTACTCATCGATGGCATCATGCAGCAGGTCCGAGAATTCATCTACGCCCAGCTCCTTGGGAATAAATCCGGGATTATGATGGTTAACAATATTATGGGTGAGTATTTTCTGACGAGCCTGTGTAAATTCGATAATTTTAATCAATATCTCGGCGATGTTATCCGTTATCAACGATGTCAGATTCATAAACGGCCCTTCCTTATCAATATCAATTTATGGCAATCCGTTCATGCAGATATATGTCTGAGACAAAAAGCAAAACTGAAGTCATAGAAGGAAAGAAGTTTATTAACAGACGAAAGTGTATTTATCATCCTTGATCCTTTCGTTTATCCTGTGGATATTAGATTATTTCGAAAAAGGAACTGCGGAAATAAGGCAGGTTCCCGTCCTTTTTTTTTCGGCGGACATTAAACCGCTCTAACATTCGACTATTTGCCGCGTTCTTATTCATTAGTTTCTTCAACCGATAAAATCTCTCTTATTTCGGAAAGAGTTTTTGTCTTTCTAAGCCGTATGATTTTTGACAATCTTTCAAATACGGATTCGTCATAGAGGCGATGTCCGCCGTCGGTCCATCTTGCTTCCTGGATAAGACCCATTATGGTATAGTTATGGATAGTCTGTCTTGAGAAGGGTGTGTAGGTGACCAGTTCGCCGATTCGATAAAGCTTAGCGGGTATCTTCAGTGTGTCGTTCTTAACTTGTGTTTTCATTTGTAAAGGCGATTTTTCCTGAGACGGTTTATTTTCGAAATTCATCGGTTTCCCGGGCCACAGTTTTTATAATTTTGAGACAAAAAAGAAAGTGCTACATATGGATCGGCCCATATCAAATAGCAACAGCTCAAAATAGATTTATTTCCGACGATCATTAATTTGCCAAAGACAACAGACAATAAAATGCATTCAACACAGGAATTAAATAATACATTTTGCAAAATGTAAAATATATTTTTAAATGCGTCAACGTTTTTTGTGAATTTTTTTAAAAAATTTAGAAAACTTTTTTTTCGTACGATGCGGCAACTCAATAGATTTCAATCTGATGGAGAAATTATCAGACTATGCCTGTTAATTACCGGGCCTTAAGCGATATTGAGAGAGATTATAATCTGTGCTAATTTTATGGATTTTTATGTATTGGAAACACCTTATAGATTGGGCTGTTTATATCAAAGAAATAGCTGATTTTTAATAATTACAACTTACAGGGTTGTGAAAATTTATTTTTCTGAAGGTTAAACGAAAATTCTTTCTATTTTTGCCGCTTATATTAGGAATAATACATCTTATAGAGAATGGATTTTGTTATTTAATGGTAATTACGATTCAAAGTGCTTCTTCGAAAATGAATGTCTCGTTTTTTTAATAGAGCCGACAATGCCTGTGTCGATACCTGTGAAGTGTTTGCCGTATTGTGATTACCAGATTATGTATGCCGGCAAAAAGCGGCTTATTTCACATTATCAGGGCGAAAGAATAAGCTAAACGCCGAAGAATGACAAGGCGACCATCATAAGGCCTTTTGTCGCAAAGAATTAAGATTTATTTACGCCATATATAGTATTGCCTTCTTGTTCACGAGAAAATTAATCATACAAAAATGGTGGTTTTTCTTTTTTTCACACTGGTGTGTCACTTTTTTACCAAATGGACTAATGAAAAAAACCGATACAAAAATAGTTGAAAGGATAATTTTATCCTGAACCATTTTATTGGGACAATTGTTATATGTGAGCTATGGATCGGACCGATAAGAATCTTCATTGTGCAGAAATAAATCCAGATAAGAGTCTGTCATTGCTCGAGCAGGTCACTCCTTTGGCTCGTCAAATAAACTGCCTTGACATCGACAGAATTGCGCGCGTATGCATCGAGAGTATCCCGAAAATAGTCAATGTAAGATATGCATCACTATATATTCTTGATGAACAAAATAAAATTTTGCACCTTCACAAACACAATCATCCATTTCTTATAAACAAAATAGTATCATTAAACCAGACTCCTGCTTCCTTGATGGTAATGGCTGTAAGAAGCAAAGAGCTGATATTAGTCGGAGATATAGACACTCACAAGAAGCCTGTAATCAGAAAATCTCAAAGATCTTTTGCCGAAAATTATAGGACTAATAATTGTGCCATCGTGCCTCTTATTTGCCAGGACAGAGTGGTTGGTGTTCTCAATCTGGCGGACAAAATAGAAGATGAACACTTTAGACAGAGTGATATAGCGCTTATAGAATTGTTCAGCCAGTTGGTGGGTGCTTCTATCGGTAATGTGAAGCTTTTCGAGAAGATACAACGTCAGGCTACAACGGATGGTTTGACGGGGCTGGTGAATCATAAGACTTTTTATGAGATTCTGGAAAAAGAATTGTGGCGTTCGCGTCGTCATGGAGATCAAATTTCTCTGATTATGGTTGATGTTGACAACCTAAAAAAAATCAATGATGTTTACGGGCATCGGGCGGGCGACAAGGCGTTGTGTGAAATTAGCAGAAAAATAAAAGAATGTATCAGGCAAATTGACACTGCTGCACGATACGGCGGGGATGAATTCGCCGTTATTTTGCTTAATACATCACTTGCCGGAGCCTCTGTTGTCGCCCGGCGTATGGTTGATGCGGTTGCGAACTCTCCGACTAACTGGAACAAGGAGCAGATAAAACTTTCCATCAGCGTCGGGCTGTCTCAATATAACGCCGATAGCTCCCCTGAGGACATTACAAATCGGTCCGACCAGGCTCTGTATGCGGCAAAGCAGGCTGGTAAAAACACTGTAAGAATCTTTGGATCCCCCTAAATTGCCATCAATTCGACAATTAATCTTATGCCAATTTCTTATCTTTTACGTCAAATGTGCCTTTTATGTCGAGATCTGTATTTTTTACGACAAATGGGGCTTATGAGGGCCCCGTACCTTCATAAAATGTACTTGACTAAGGCCGTATAATATTGTAATAATATAGATAGAGCCTGTCTATTATAGGACGCATATGGGTTGTTTATTATACTCGAAGGAGAATGTTTTTAAGCATTCATTGTGGTAAAGTCCAAATCAGACTTTAGGATTTATCCTGGGTGAAACAAATTCAAAGTGTATTTATCTAAAAAGTGCCGAAGTCTGTATTTGTAAATGTGAATTTAAGTAGTTAATTTGCTCTGTGGTAGAGAATCAGAAATGTGAAGGAGAAAAACTTATGAAGTAGTTTTCGCCGCTTTTTAGATAAGTGATTAAGGAAGTTTTATCTCAAGAAGTTTTATTGTATTAAATGGATGCTTATAAAGGAATAAAAAAATAGGGCATAATTTATTGTTTTTTTCGAAGATTCAGGTTTATTTATGAGGGCTAATGTCATGTTAAACAAAAAATGTTATATAATTATTTTCTCAATACTACTTTGCATCGCCGGCGGGATTCGAGCTGAGACGCTTATAATCGGCAGTGAGGCAGATACATGGATACAAAATGATGCTGCGACTCATGGCGCCGATCCAAATATGGTCCTTTGGGGTGCAAATACGGACTATTCCGGTTATGTCCGTTTTAATCTTGCCGCTAATAATCTAATCTCGGTTCAGGATGCCATTCTTACATTTACGGTGTTCAATGTGCCAAAACCACCGTATCGTAATGATACGGTTGTTGGCGGTCGTTTTTCTCTATATGGTCTGTCTAATGTTGCCGGAAATACCCCTCAGAACTGGAATGAAGAGACCTTGAATGAGGGCAACATAGGTATTGAGTGGAGTACAAATGGAGGTGATCCGCTGATAAATGTCGTTGATTTGGATGATGATGTTGCTGGAATTACCGAAACCGTTACTAACGGTCCTGGTGGAGGTTGGGATATGGGAACCACAATCACCATCACGGGGGAGCCACTTGTTAGCTTTCTTCAAAGCCGGATTGATGATGATGGTTTGGTAACATTTATTTTATGTAATAATGACGGTGCCGACAGGGCATATGGGCTTGGTACCAGGGAAAATGACAATGAGGACGTGCGCCCAAGACTTGAGCTTAATGCAGTTATAGGGGCAAAAACCGCAGCTACAAATCCAAACCCGGCAAATGGTGATGACAATGTGGTTCGTGATGTATTACTTAGCTGGATTCCGGGAGTTTTTGCCGAAAAGCACGATGTATTTTTAGGTACAGATTATAACGATGTATCTCAGGCTACACCGACGATTGATCCGAATGGTGTTTATCTCGGTCAGGTAGATACGAATTTTTATCCCGAAAGTGGAACATATCGTTTGGAATTCAATGAGACTTATTACTGGCGAGTCGATGAAGTCAACGGCCCCCCTGACTATACACCATTTACGGGAAAGGTATGGAGTTTTTCAACCGAACCTCTGTCGATTATGGTTGCCGGGGGAGATATTACCGCGACCGCTTCAAGTCAAATTGAAGGTGAAGGGCCTGAAAATACCATCAACGGATCGGGGCTCGATAACAACCTGCATTCGGCCGCTACTTCGACTATGTGGGTCACTCCCGATGGGCAAACAGGACCTGTCTGGATTCAGTATGAATTCGATAAGCCTTATAAGCTGCATGAAATGCAGGTATGGAACTATAACGGGCAATCTATCCTTTCCATGTACGGCCTTAAGGAAGTTGTCGTTGAATATTCGATCGATGGTACTAACTGGGGCCAGGTTCCTGGAGTGAATGAGTTTACCAAAGCGCCGGGAACGGAAAATTATGCCGGCGATATCACTGTTCCTTTCAACGGCGTAGCGGCAAAATTTGTCAGGATTACAGCTACAAGTAACTGGAGCAGCGGACTTTTTACTCAGTACGGTTTGAGTGAAGTGCGTTTTATGTATATTCCCACAAATTCGGCAGAGCCAAATCCCGATGATGGTGCTGCGGATGTTGATATCAATACGACTCTTAGCTGGAGAACCGGCAGGGGAGCCGAAGAACATAACTTGTATATTAGTAATGACGAACAGGCTGTAATAGGAGGAACCGTTTCCCCTGCGACCGTCAATCAGAATAGTTACGGACCCTTATCTCTCGATCTGGGAAGTACATATTATTGGCGAGTTGACGAGGTCAATAGCGCCGAAGCCTATCCGGTCTGGGAAGGCGGCGTCTGGAATTTCACTACTGAAGAATATCTTGTTGTGGACGATTTTGAGTCGTATAATGATATCCCACAAGGCGAAGCAGGCAGCAACCTGGTTTATTTGACCTGGGTTGACGGATACGACAATCCGAGTGTGAACGGCTCGACCATGGGTTATACGTCAGGCAGCTCGGTTGAAACCGGCATAACTCATGAAGGTAGCAGACAGTCCGTGCCGTTAATGTATAATAATAGTGTTGCAAGCTCTTCGGTTGTTACTGTGAGCGTGGATGATTTGGGTATCGGTCGTGACTGGACCCGCGGCGGCGCCACAACGCTGGCTTTGTGGTTCTACGGCGATCCCAACAACGCCACGACCGAGCAGATGTATATGAGTATCGGCAGCAAAAAGGTGCCATATACTGGTGAACAAAGCGCTTTAACCACCGCAGGCTGGACTGCGTGGACCGTCGATCTTACATCGCTTGGAATCAATCTGAACAATGTGACGACCCTTTCGATAGGTTTCGAGAGGGCTGGCGTGACCGGCGGTACCGGGACGATTTTCATCGACAATGTTCGTCTGTACAAAATACCGCCGCAGTAGCAGAGCCTGGTGGTTCGAATATAGAGAAGTGGTTGTTTTATTTCGGGGTCTGTGCCGTTTATTCGGTATAGGCCCCGTTTTGTATTTGTTCTCGTGTGCTTGTTTTTATGCGAAGTTACAGGAATATTAAAAAAGATGTGCGAAAACGAGCCGGTTGTCCAGGTTTTATCGGCGCCATTCGGCTTTGCGAACCATCAAAGGCGGCATCTGTCGGGGTAGTATTCTTCGATTTCCTGAATTCACACAGCTTTGACTGCTTGGATACCATCGTATTGTGAACAGCCGAGGTTTTAGTAAAAGCTTATTTTTTCTTAGTTTTACGAACATAATAATTCATTCATCGATAGGGAAATTATAGAAACTTCACCCTCCTCCTATCGGCAAATTCCGAAATCGACTTTTGGAATTTGTTTTTTTAAACAGTATTTATAAACATTAATTGCGGGGTATAGTCATATTCTCCTGAGAGAGATACACGTGCAAAAGCCTGTATTATTATGGATAGTTTGATATGTTTAATGAGAGTTAGTTAAAGGTCTTTAATTCTGTTGTTTGGTTTTTTAAGTATTTCTTCTATCTTATTGTGCTCCAACTGGCATTTCCCTGGTTAATTTCTCGAACTTCAACACGGTTAATAAGCCATTTGTTATCGTTTTTCTTATTTAAGTAAAGCTCTACTGTGATAGGGATAAATGGAACGAGATTTTGAGCAATATAGCTATCCTTGGCAAAAAAAATTTTCGCAAATACGGTTGTTCTTGAATTATTTCCGGACATCTTTATGAGTTGGTTAGTTTTTTTGCATTTTTCGACCTTGTTTTGTGATAGCTTGTTTCTGCATTCAACCATCAGGGATGTTTTTGAATTGTGTACCGAATCGGCGTAATTTTCGTCAAGAATAGCTTCGATTGCGGGGTAATCCAGCTTTTCGACGGCTTTCATGCCGGTATTAATAACGGTGTCGATCTTCTCATAATCTGTCTGTACAAGGTAGTCTGCGCCGAAGGCCGTTGCTATCGTAAAAAGCGGCAGAAGCCATTGCCATTGTGATTTTTTTTCGGGAAAAATGCTGCGAAAAGTCAGGACTCCGAAAAGAACCAGAACGGATACACCAATTAAAGTCCATGGTTGATCGAAAATGTCCAGCATTTTCATTCTTTATATTTGAAAATAAGGCGTTTGATTAAGCCGGGTACTAAAAGGGCACTAAAATCCGGTTATTTTTTACTTTTTCCAAAATTATATCTTTATATATTTGGGATTAGTTCAGATGGGATTTGCAGGGAAATCCTCGGGCTAAATAATTTAGATCAGTCATTTCATCATCCGGAACTTCCAGGTTAAAATTAAATCTTTGTGGTTCATACATGGATAGCTCACACCATTCGATAAAAATCGGATCGTTCCATTTATGTATTTCCGAATGACCATCAGCGAAACCCAGAGTAGTTTGCTCGCCGTGCCACATTGCCACAGGATCTATGTAGCCGGCCGGATTAAAATACATCTGCCACGAGCCGACGTTAGTTCCTCTTGGGTCTGAGTCTTCCAGGAATATGTATTTCATGGCTGGATTTTGAATATCGGCGTATTTTTTTGCCGTTATATGATTGCGTGGAGCAGCAGGCCATGTGGTTTCTCCGTTTGCGCCATTGGCAATGGAAAAACTTCGATATGCCTCTTGAGAAGGATCCTTCCATCTCCGGTCTGCAGGGCAGCGATAAACTTCTACCGCGTTACCTACATAAGGAAAAAGGGAACCATCTCGAATAGTTTGTATTTTTTGCTCTAAAGTGGCATTACTCGGCGGACTTTGCACCCATGCTTGGTCCTGAGTGTTAATCATTGCCCCGGGAAGCTTGCTGTCGTTGTCATCGATATACATTGTCCATCCCTTGGAGAGTGTGTTGACATTTGATTGACAATGAATCCTCTTGGCCTTGTCCTTGACTTTGCTTAAGGTAGGCACAAGGATACCCATCAAAAGGGCGATAATGGCGATAACGACAAGTAATTCGATTAGCGTAAAGGCTTTTTTCTTCATCTTTCGATCCCCGGTAAAGATATCAATTACAACTAACCTCTTGATAGGAGATTTTTAATGTTTTTTATGAATAAAAATAACAATAAAATGAATATGTTTCGCTTACCACATATCATCACCAAATTATTATTAACTATTTTAACAGGTAAGCTTAAACAAGTCAATAGTTTATAGGACGAAATTTTCAAAGTCGTTTTTAAGCTCATCTGTTTTGGCTTTGTTCGTCATATCCGAGGTTAATGCCGTTATTGTAATATATCCTTCCTCCAGGGATCTCGTATCCGTAGGGGCTTCATCTGCGAGGTGCGTTTTTCCTGTTAGCAGAAATTCCATTTGCCCCTGTTCGTTTTTCTGCCGTATGTAATACTCATCGAAGCCTTTGCTGGATTGTGGAACGACTCGTACTCCTTTAGGGCGGCCCTTTGACAGCAGCGGGATGTTTATGTTGATAACGCCGTTGTTGGATACCGGCATAAGTTCCTTGAGGATTCTAATGCAATATTTTGCCGCAACCTGAAAATCCACTTTTTCCTCCCAGGCAACGCTCATTGCTACTGCCGGGATTTTAAGGAACGCTCCTTCCATAGCGGCGGCTACGGTACCGGAATAATAAACATTTATTCCCGCGTTCGCTCCGTTATTTATGCCGGATACGAGCAGATCTATAGGTTCTTTGTGAAGCTGCATGGTCGCGAGTTTTACGCAATCGGCCGGAGAGCCGTGAATGCTGTATCCGGTAAATTGGCCGTCAATATCGACTTTATTGCATACCAGCGGGCGTGAAAAAGTAACGCTATGACTGGCGCCTGAGCGGCTGTCCGCCGGTGCGGCAACTATCACATCACCGATTTTAACCAGCTCTTTATAAATAGCGGCTAATCCCGGCGCGAAAATACCGTCGTCATTTGTAAGTAATATCTGCATATTCGTTAAATGGTCTTCAATAAGTTTCAATTTAACCGGCACTGAGACGGTCGTCCGGTTCATAACGAGATGGTATTGTAAAGGTCGATTGTATTTGTGTCAATTGACAGTTATTTGAGCTGGCGTATAATAAACGATTATGGATAAATATTTGCCGGATAAGAAAAATATTATAATGACAAGAGAGCAGGTTCGTGCTTTCGACGATTGGGCAATAAACACAGTTGGCATACCGGCCGTTGTTTTAATGGAAAATGCGGGCCGAAGCTGTGCGGAGCTGATAGAAAAGAAGATTCCGAATGTTGCCGGAGTGAAAGTTTGTATATTCTGTGGAACAGGCAATAACGGCGGCGACGGGTATGTAATTGCCAGACATCTTTTAAACAAAGGATATAATGTCGTGGTAGTAGTAGCCGGGGACCGAAATAAAATCAAAGGCGAGGCAAAGACGAATCTCGACGTTTTAGGGGCTATGGGGCAGGCCATTGGGCAAGTTAATCCGGCTGATGCCGATATCGCCGACCAGATTAGAACTCTGACTTTGGATGCCGGTTTAATTGTCGATAGCCTGTTCGGGACCGGTTTGGAAGGGCGGTTGAGAGGTGGCTTTCAAGAACTTATAGAAGCAATCAACGCACAGAATTGTCCTGTTTTAGCCGTTGATATTCCTTCCGGGCTCGATTGCGATACGGGGCGGCCGCTTGGTGCGGCGGTTAAAGCCGATTATACTGTGACTTTTGTTGCAGTTAAAAAAGGCTATAGTAATCCTGAAGCGGCTCGATACACCGGCGATATTTTTATCGCTTCAATTGGCATTGATGCCCGCTAAAAGGCGCCGGCCTGGCTGGCCTGTGCTTTGTAGCCGATCAAATGAAGGAACCTGTCATATTTGAATATCGGAATCCATAAGGCCTGAGCACGGTTTTGCATGTTAGTATATAGCTCGGCTTTTTTTACTGAATTTTCATAGTTTTGCAGGGCCATCGGGTCAGCTTGCTGTTCCTGCAGAGACGGTCTCTCAGGAATAAGCGGTATTTGACCGAGTAATAGGAAGTCAGTATCGACCGATATTGTATTTTCCACTCTGCCTCCCCACTTATTAATCAGTACCTTAAGTTTTTCGGGGGCGTCGTAATCATAATATCCGTCGTTATCAAGGTCGAATTCACCTGAAATAACAATTACGTTTGTTTTAGAGCTGTCCCATATAAGGTTCGCTACAATGTCGTTTAATATAACCGGGCTTTTATTTTTGTTTTTCTCATAAGCTTCGGCGAGATTATTGAGAATTCTCATCCTGTTTGCCGAACCTTTGGAGAATTTCTCCTCAAAATCTTTTAATCGCTCTTTATAGGGTTTTTCGAGGGTGAGCATTATTTTTGCAGCTTCCTTGGAATCGGTGAATTCTTCGTACAAATCGTTTATTGCCGATTGGTAATTCGGAGGGGGAATAAGTCTCGCCACTGAAAAGTCTTTTTCAACATCGAAAACCTCTATTTCAGCTTTTCCAATACCGTCCGGACGTATAGATGTTCCTCTATCGTAAACGGTGAAAGTCAGACCTCTATATACATGTTCATCGAAGCCGATATCCAAATGCACAATTCCGGCATCGTTATCAACCAATATTATGTTTCCATCCGGTTTAAATGCCAGAGATTCCGGATTCGGCCCCGGCGCTATCTTGGCGATTTCCTCCTTTGCAAGCTTAACAGCCTTTTGAGCTTCCGCCAGTTCCGCTTCTTTTAAGGCGAGCCTGGCTTCCAGGTCTTTTTTGCTTTCGTCAAGCTCGTTCTTTTGAGTCGTAAGATTTCTAATCTGTTCCTGTGTGTTCTTTTCTAAAGTATCCTCTAAGTTTTTGTAAGCCTGTTTTCTTTGTTCTATGTCCAGAAGTAATTTTTCTTTTTGAGCTAATAACTCCTGCTCTTTTTGCGTGTTTGCCTCATTTACATTCTTAAGTTCGACAAGTGTATTATCAAGAGACTTTTGTGTTTCGAGTTGCAGCTTTTTCACATTTTGTAATTCTGCAACTATGCTTTTAATTATCGGGACAAGCCCTGTAGTGTTCGGATCTCCGATATGAATGTGCTCCTGCGCCAGCTTTAACGCGGCTTCGGCTTCGGTATTGGCTTTTCCAGCTTTGACTTCGGCAGTTGTGGATTCCGCTACGCCGCCTAAGACAAGTGTGACCATATCATCAAAGTGATTATACATTGTACCAAGCCATGTTTTGCCGCTCAGACGTGAGCCGATATCTTTGCCGACATCGTCCAGCTCCTGCTTCCTGGCATAGTCATCTATGTCGTTTCGTAAGTCGTTCTTTTCTGTCCTGTACTTTTCGGCATTGACATAAAAAATGACCGCGATGGTTGTTGAGGCGATAAATAGCCCAACAAAGATTATCAAAGTATAAAGCATAGCGTTGCTTTGCTTTCTTCTTCTTGCCGGCATAATTGAAACTCCTACGAAAAAATTGAAAAATCACCCTAAGAGCTTGTTTAATTACTATATTATCTCCTTAAAGGGTTAATAAGTCAACAAAAAAAGCGTGTGTGTGACACGTTTTTCCGGGGAATTGTAACCTCATAAAGCCCTGAGCAGCTAAAACTTGTAACCCATGGCCGATATCGACTCTTAAAATTCCTCGAGCAGGGCAGGTAATGTGCTTATTTGGTGTATTATGTGTTTTGCCGAAGAATCAGGCTCGCTGCTTTCAAGGGTATGTATTCCGGCGGGGCGGATTAGCTGGATAGTTAACATTCCCAGCCTGTTGGGGGCGATAAAATCCTTTTTTTCGTTGTCGGCGATATAAACGGTATTTTCCGGCCTTATTTTAAGCTCATGTAATATTTTTTGAAAGGCGGTGGGCGATGGCTTCCAGAAATCTCTGCCGAGTTCTTCGGTATAGATTATGCTCTTAAAATAGCTTTCGATGCCGAGAGCCTGGATTTTCAGTCGTTGAGCAGGCAGATATCCATCCGTAATCAGAGCTAAAATATATTTTGAACTGAGCCGATTCAATACATCCTGGCTGTCTTGCGGCAGTTTTATATCAGGTATATGATTGTGATAAACTCCCACCATTTCAGCTATGAGGTTCTCGTCGTAGCTTATTTCAAGCTCATCGAGGGCTGCGTTGAAGGTTGTGGTATGATTGCCGGTGTTAAATAACTTCCAGAAAATACCGTATATTTGCTCTTTCGGCAGTCTAACATATCGGGGTGTGAGAAATTTCGCCACAGCGGCAAAACCGCTTTTACAATATTCTATCTCATCATAAAGCGTATCGTCGAGGTCAAAAATAACAGTTGTTACCATAATACTTTCACCGTGCTTATTTATTGCAATTCTTTCAATTAATCAAGAATATCGACATTTAAGCCGGTTGTGTGTAATATTATATTGTTGTTGGTCTGTTATGTCTAAGGATTGTCTTAAATATGTAATTTGGAACGGGATTGGGGCGAAATATTTATATGGCTGTTCAAAGGTTGCAAAAAATATTAGCTTCCGCCGGTATTGATTCACGCAGAAAATGCGAAGAGCTGATACTTAGCGGTATTGTACGGGTAAATAAAAAAGTAGTCGATGAGCTGCCTGCTTTTGCCGATCCCGATAAGGACGTTATTACCGTTGACGGCAGAAAAATTCATGCTGAACAGAAGGTATATTTTCTTTTGAATAAGCCCAGGGCAGTCATCTGCACGAATCTGGATCCTGCCGGCAGAAAAAAAGCGATAGATTTGATTAATACCGAAAAACGCATTTTTTGCGTCGGAAGGCTCGATGCCGATACCACAGGATTGATTATCCTGACCAACGACAGCGAATTGGCGAATAAATTAACGCACCCGAGATACGGATTGACAAAAACTTATACTGCTCGGATTAAAGGACAGATTGTCGGTGAACAGGTGGAAAGATTAAAGAGAGGAATCTGGCTTGCTGAAGGTAAAACCGGCAGAGCAGCAGTAAAAATATTAAAAAGCAGCCATAAAGAGTCTTTGGTGGAAATTTCGATCCGGCAGGGATTGAATCGCCAGATACGCAGGACTCTTGCAAGAGTGGGCTTTTCCGTAAAATCGCTTGCTCGAACTCAAATCGGAAAACTGAATTCCCGCGGTCTTGGTCTCGGTAAATTCAGAGCATTAACCGCCGCAGAGGTGGAGTATTTGAAAAAAACAACGAAAAAATAAAATTATTAGTATCCTAAGAGGTAACAGGGTGGGAACTTCGATAAAAATAAGATAAACGGTGATTTTTTCCGTGATAGAGAGCAGTTTTTTCAATAAAAATTGCTTTTAGCCTTGCAATTTCCCGTTAAAAACATATATTTGTGCTTTTGCTTCGGCAGATTAATGATAATAAAAATACTAACCTGAAGGTTCAGGAGACTAAATTAATGTCAAGAGAGTGTTATTTTACAGGTAAACGCACGATAAGCGGCAGAAGTATCTCCCGTCGTGGTAAAGCAAAGCACTTAGGCGGGGTCGGTAGAAAAGTTACCGGTGTTACCAAGAGAAAGTTTAAGCCGAATATACAAAAGGTTCGTGCCGTTATAGACGGCAAAATTTGTAGAATCAAAGTCTCGGCCAGGGCAATTCGTATGGGGCTTATAGAGAAGCCGCCAAAGAGAGATTATAAGCCCGCTGAGAAAGCGACAGGCTGAGAAAGCCTTTATTTTTATGAGATTTTCATCACAGCGGGGCGAATTATGCCTCGCTTTTTATTTGTATAGGAATAAATGCGGTGGCACGGAGAATAGATCAGCAACAGGTAAGAAAGGTTGCAAAACTCTCAAGATTAGACCTGACAGATCATGAGCTTGAGGAATTTACTTCTCAGCTCGGTGCGATACTTGAGTATGTGGAAAAGATGAACAAGCTGAATACAGACAATGTCGAGCCGCTGGCCCACTGTTTGCCTGTTAGCAATGTTTTTCGCGAGGACTGTGTAAAGGAATCCATTGGGACCGAAAGAGCATTGGCAAATGCTCCGGAGCGGGATGAATCTTTCTTCAAGGTACCGAAAATTCTCGACGACGGTTCCGGTGCATAAAAGCTTTGCAAAAAATTATGGAAGAGCTTTCTGCCTTAGAATTAAGAGATCAAATTGCCGCCGGTAAGATAAGCAGTGTCGAGGCGACAAAAGCCGTATTCGAGCGCATACGAAAATTCGAGCCGGTAATTGGTGCTTATATAAGCACTCACGAAGACCGGGCGCTTGAATTTGCCGCTGATGTTGACCGGCGAATAGCCGCCGGCGAAAAAATGGGACAATTGGCGGGGGTGCCGGTCGCAATAAAAGACAATATGTGCACTACTTTCGGAGCTACGACGTGCGCTTCGAAGATTTTGGAAAATTTCCATGCCCCCTATAATGCTACGGTAGTTGAAAAATTATTGGCTGCCGATGCTGTAATTATCGGCAAGGCCAATATGGATGAGTTCGCGATGGGCTCGAGCACGGAGAACTCCGGACTTAAGCAGACTGTAAATCCCTGGGATACGACTCGTGTACCAGGGGGCAGCAGTGGGGGAGCAACCGCGGCGGTTGCCGGGAGGCTATGTTTTGCCGCTCTCGGCTCCGATACGGGCGGCTCGATCAGACAGCCGGCGAGTTTTTGCGGCGTGGTGGGATTAAAACCGACTTATGGCAGAGTCTCGCGATACGGGCTTGTCGCTTACGGTTCGAGTCTCGACCAGATCGGACCGATTACACGCAATGTCGCCGATACGGCGTTATTACTGAATGTCATCGCAGGTCACGACCCGGCTGATAGCACCAGCGTTGATGAAACGAAAGCTCCCGTTAGCGTTTATCTTCAAAATCTCGATAAGCCGATAGACGGACTGAGAATTGCCATTGTGCCGCAATTTAATGCCGGTGCAGAAGAGCAGGTTCAAAAAGCTCTAAATGAAGCAATTAGTGTATATAAAAATCTTGGCGCCGAAATTATCGAGATAGAAATGCCGCATCTTGATTATGCGATTGCCGCTTATTATGTTATCGCTACGGCGGAAGCGTCCAGCAATTTAGCTCGCTATGACGGTGTGCATTATGGTCATCGAACGGAAAATCCCCGGGACTATGTCGAGGTTTATACCAAATCACGCGCCGAGGCGTTCGGCCAGGAAGTCAAAAGGCGAATCATGTTGGGTACATATGCTCTTTCGAGCGGTTATTACGATGCGTATTATCTCAAGGCCCTGAAAGTCAGGAATTTAATACGCGGCGATTTTACCGCTGCTTTTGAAAAATGCGACTGCGTAATGATGCCGGTTGCTCCCACGACGGCGTTTAAGATTGGCGAGAAGGTCAATGACCCTCTGCAGATGTATCTGTCGGATATTTATACGATATCAGCAAATTTAGCCGGTATTCCGGGAATAAGTATCCCGTGCGGCATGGATGATAAAGGTCTTCCCATTGGTTTGCAGATTATGGTCCCGGCCTTCGTCGAAGAAAAATTGCTGCGAATAGCAAGAATGTTCGAGGCTCAGACAGACTGGC
Source organism: Sedimentisphaerales bacterium (assembly GCA_016933295.1). Taxonomy (GTDB): domain Bacteria; phylum Planctomycetota; class Phycisphaerae; order Sedimentisphaerales; family Anaerobacaceae; genus JAFGPS01. The sequence goes on from JAFGBG010000087.1 coordinate 20,955, forward strand.
ATATGAAAAAGCCGCCGATGAATGAAAAATAATGGCTGATTTGAAATACAAAGTAATCGTTGGATTGGAAATTCACGTGCAGCTTTGCACGAAGAGCAAGATGTTCTGCGGCTGCGCGGTAGAATTCGGCGCTGAGCCTAACAGCAGGGTCTGTCCCGTGTGTCTTGGTATGCCGGGTGTTTTGCCTGTGATGAATAAGCAGGCGTTCGAATATGCCGTGATGGTCGGTTTGGCCTTGAATTGCCGGATACCGATGTTTACCAAGTGGGACAGGAAAAGCTATTATTATCCGGATCTGCCGAAGAATTACCAGATTAGCCAGTATGATTTGCCGCTCAGCGAGAACGGCTATATCGAAATCCCGCTCGAATCGAGCCAGACGAAGCGAATCGGCATAATCCGGGCACATCTCGAAGAAGACGCCGGCAAAAACCTGCACGCGACGGGGAATTTTTCCCAGGTGGATTTGAACAGGACAGGCACGCCTCTGCTTGAGATTGTCACCGAGCCGGATATGAACAGCGGTGCCGAGGTTCGGGCGTTGGCCGTGGAACTTCAGCGTATGGTCAGGTTTTTAGGTGTCTCCGAAGCCGATATGCAAAAAGGGCACATGCGTTTCGAACCGAATATCAATTTGATTATTACCAGAGGTGATGGAGAATTCAGAACACCGATTACCGAGATAAAGAATCTCAACAGTTTTCGGGCGCTTGAAAGAAGCGTAAATTACGAAGCCCAGAGACAGCTTGACGAATTTATCGAGACCGGCATAGTAATGGAGATGGGTAATAAAACGACTCGCGGCTGGGATGATGAAAAAGAAGTCACCGTTCTGCAAAGAGAGAAAGAAGAGGCCCACGATTACCGGTATTTTCCCGATCCCGACCTTGTGCCGGTGGAATTAACCCAGCAATGGCTGGATGAGATAAAGTCGCGTTTGTGCGAGCTGCCGCTAAAAAAACAAATGCGTTACGTTCAGGAATATTGCCTGAGCGATTACGATGCCGGTGTTTTGACGGCTGACCGCTCTACGGCGGACTTTTTCGACGAAGCCGTCAAAGCAGGCGGAGAGCCAAAACGTCTGTGTAATTTAATAACACAAACCGGCCTGAAAATTACGAAGGAGAAAAACTGCTCCATAAATGATTTGTCTGTCACGCCACAGAGTCTTGCCGACCTGGCGAAGATGGTTGAAGATAGTATTATCAGTGCCGGTTCGGCGGCAACGATTTTTGAAGCTATGGTCGAAACGGGTAAGGAGCCTGATGTGCTGGCTCAAGAGCTTAACCTAATTCAAAAAAGCGATGCCGGCGAGCTGGAAAAAATCGTTGATACCGTTCTGATGGAAAATCCCCAGGCAGTGGAAGATGTCACCAGCGGCGGAAAAAAGGAAAAGAAAGCCATGGGCTTTTTGTTGGGGCAGGTAATGCAAAAAACAAAGGGACAAGCCAATCCGAAGGTTGTATCGGAAATCCTCGCCAAGAAACTCGGTTAAAATATCAGGACATAAACGCGGAGCTAACAAATGAAAATAGAAAAAAGTAGTAATATAAAAAAATCTCCGGTCGTGCATGAAGGGGCTAAGGATGTTGAGATTCGATGGCTGATTTCCAAAGAGGACGGGGCGGAAAATTTCGCTATGCGGATGTTCGAATTACAGCCCGGCGGTCATACTCCTTTGCACACACACCCGCACGAGCACGAAGTATTTATCGTGGAGGGCACGGGAACACTTACCTGTGAGGGACAGGAGTATGAATTCGGCCCCGAACATGTCATTTTTGTGCCTGGCGGAGAGGAACACAACTTCAAAAATACCGGCGATTCTATCCTTAGATTCCTTTGTCTTATCCCTGCTTCTGCCGTATAAGTTAATTCTATTTGTCTTTCGTATCTCGGATTTTGCTTTCTGTTCCGGACAAAAGTCTTTTTATGTTTTCCTGATGTCGGATAATAACCATTAGAGGAATAGCCGTTGCTGCAATTACCAGAGGCCAGAGTGTCACGAATTCCCAGCCTGGCTTGATTATTATTGCTGAAATCAAAGCAAGTGGAAAAGCGACCGAAGCGGTGATAGATGCCAGGGATACATATCTCCAGATTAATACTAACACGATCCATATCGCTATTGCTATCAATGCGCAAATGGTGAAATACGGCCAAATTCCCATCGCTACTCCGAAGCTGGTTGAAACGCCTTTGCCTCCTTTGAATTTCAAATATATCGGGAAGATATGACCGATTATTGCCGCACAGCCGACAGCCAGCCAGAGAAAAAGAATAATGTTTTTTTCGGTTTGCGTCTGAGTTGACGTTGGCGTTGTAATGGGTATTACAACCAGCATCGGTATCAGGCCTTTGAGAACGTCCAGAGCGAAACAGAAATATCCCCATTTTCTGCCGAGTGCCCGGCCCACGTTGGTGGCGCCGATATTACCTGAGCCAATCGAACGCAAATCTTTGCCGTAAGCCCTGGCTATGAGCAAGCCGAAAGGTATCGAGCCGAGCAGGTAAGCTCCGAGTATAGCCGGTATAAAAAACGGGTACATTATTTAAGACCTTTCTTTTGCAATATCGATTCGTATATATTTTGTAATTGTTTGGCGACTCGGTCAATGGAGATCTCCTTCCGGATATTATCTTCGATTATCGCCTGTGATGCTTTTTGTATATTATCTGTGTTCGTAAAATGCGTTATGGCTTCGGCCAGAGCGTTAATATCCTCAGGCGAATCGACGATTTTTCCATGACGGTTATCTTTGAATAAATCCGTTGCTCCGTTGAACTTCGTTGTAATGACGGGTTTGCCGGCTGCCAACGCCTCGAGAATGAATCTGCTCGATGGATCGTAAAAAGTCGGCAGGACGGCCACATCGACTATTGACAGGGCGTTTTGTATATGGTTCAGGAATCCCAGGAAAATGATATTTTTTCCCGTCGATGCCCCTGAGAGCCTTCGATATTTTTTTGCTTTGTCATGACCGACTACAACAAGATAAGCCCGCCTTTCGGTTTGTTTATTGGCTGCGATTTGCATTGCCTGTATGAGCGGCCCAAGACCTTTAAGACGGAAATTATTCGCAACAAACAAAAACAAAACGGGATTATCAGCTTCTTTTAGTTTTAGCGTTGCCATTATTTGCGAGCGAAGCGTGTCGGCTGCCGCGGAATTTGTTTTTTTATCTGTTTTTACGCCGTTTGGTATTACTATAATTTTTCTTGCATTTGTTGTGTAATGCCGTCTGAATTGCTCGGCGACATATTCCGATAGTGCCGCGATTAGTGGACCATCCGGCATTTGTGAAATTTTACGCTCGGTACGTAATAATGTGGTCCGACGGGAATTTGTCACGGCGGTTATTCTCTTGTAATACTCGATGAATTTATTTTGATAGCTGGCGGCATTGCGAATTATAGTTTCGGCATACGTTCCGCCACGGGGCTGGTAGATATCGGCAAAATCGAACGGCAAAACGCTGTGAATTATGTCGTATCTTTTTTCCGAAAGGTGCTTTTTTATTGCCTCGGCAAATGTAAAAAAGTTTACGCGTTTTGCAGAGCTGTCCCGGCATAAAATATGTATGTTTTTTGCGTCTGTCTGACCTTTTGCAGCAATAATGTCAACAGAAAGACCGAGAGCCGATAGTGCCGCCCGCAGCTCGAAGACCGAACGTTCGGCACCTCCGAGTGAGATGTCCGCCCGTTCTATAATTATGGCGATTTTTGCGTTCATCGCTAAGTTTCGACCTCGATAGTTTAGCTCTTAAAAGGAGCTGTTCTGCTGTGCCTGGCGTCATGTATTGCCATTTGCTTCGCTTTGTTGAGTACTTTTTTGATAAATATTTTATCTTCGGTTGTAAGTTTTTGTCGGCTGGCATAATGAAGATAGAAACGCATTCTGTCGGTTCTCGAAAAAACTTTGCCGGGCGACGAATAATACATCTGTGCGATATCTTTTATTTGGTATCGTAGCTTGAAAACAAAGGGCTTAAATACTCTGGCCAGGTCGATGAGATAAAAACTGCCGTTATCATTATAAAATATATGCGAAAGGTATAAATCCCTGTGGCGATAATTTGTCTCGTGAAATTTCTTGATAAAATCTGCCAGTTGAGAGATAAAACTCCTTCGTAGCTTTAAATTTTTTACAGTGACCGGGCCGTTAAAAAAATCCGGCAGTTTTCGCTCTAAGGCTTCTGCATCCGGGATTTTTTCCGTGATAACAAAGCTTCGCTTCTCAAAAATTGCCGCCGTCTGTGTGCCGTAAGCTATGGTTTTAGGCGTATTGATACCTGCCTCTGTTAATCGTTGTGAGGCTTCGAATTCTACAGAGGCGCAGCTTTTTCGCCCATGAGTTGCAAGCCAGTTTTTTAGCTGGATACGGATTGGCGGATTGTCGTAACGTTTGAGAAATAGTGTCAGGGGTTCAGAGGTATCCGATAACTTTATTTCAAATTGCAGGCGGCTGCGAAAACGGGCGAGATTTTTCTTTTTCAGGTTTTTTGCCGTATCAAAGGAAAAGACCGCATTGATCGAATCCAGGCCAAGAGTGTCGAATGCTGATTTATAAGCAGGATCTATGAAGAAGAATTCTGAGATTTCAGCAAATTCCTGCCGGGTGTAGATTTTAGCTTGTTTGCGTTTGTTTTCAAGGAGTTGTTTTGCCGCGTTACAAACCACTTCAACCGTGATTGATTCCATGCAAAAATGCTTGTTTTTTGGGCATATTGGATTATGGCAGGGGGCACAGTGGACATTGCCGATTATTTGAATTTCATTTTCGTAGTTTGTATCCGTCCATGCCGGATTATTCGGGCCAAAGAGGGTTACAACTTTTCGTCCCAGCGCTACGGCTATATGTCGCGGCCCCGTATCGTTGGCTATCACCATATCAGCCATTGCATAAAGGGCTTTAAGCCCACCGAGGCTGAGAGGATTTTCCGCCAGACTGATTATTTTGCGCTTTGAATCTTGTTGTTGTGATTGAGCAAAATATTTGCTTGAGCGGCAGATATTTTGTGCAATTTTCTGTTCGGCGGGATTGGTTGCGACGGAGATGACAACGGTAGCGTTATATTCGGCGATAAGCCTGTCCGCTGTTTGTGCAAATCTATTACTGGGCCAGCATTTACTCGGTCCGAATGCTCCACCGGGAACAAAAATTACAATTGGAACATCGGTGTTAAATAATTCCGGCAGTTTTACTCGCAGGCTCTCTTTTGCCGATGGATCGATGGACAATTCAAGATTTCTGTCGTTTATCTGAGCGCCGAGCCCGGATGCGATGGCGAGATAATAATCGACCATCGAAAGGGCTTTGTATTTGCCATTGGGAAGTTTTGCCGGATAAAGCTTCCCGGTGAGCAGGAAGCCCCGTTTTTCGCGGACATAGCCTGTCCGCGACGGTATCTGTGCTAAATACGCTGCCAGTGCCGAGGCAAAAGAATTCTTAAAAAGGATTGCGTGGGTGAATTTATGTTTTTTAAGCTCTTTTGAGATAGCAAAGGGATTGTTTTTTTTCTGCTCCAGCCACGCATCATTATAGCTGCAAGGTGAAAGAACTTGCCGGACAACAGAGTTGGCGAAAAAAGTGATTTTACCGGAATCGAAGTGCTCTCGGATAGCTCGAAGAGCAGGCGTACAAAGAATCGCATCGCCCATAGGTGAAGGCAGCCAGACTAAAAGGTTCGTATCTTGCATTTCGTATCCTGTATCTCGCTTCCGGTTTTGGGAGATACGTATTAAATATCCTTATTTTCGACCATGCATTATGTAGAAAGTCAGTGACATAAGCTGAAATACGATTGCAAAACCAAGTGCAATGAAGATTGCGTTATCGCGGTTCTCCGGGCTCATCAGGAACCATATTGTTATCAGCAGGCAAAACAGAACAATAATTTGAACGATACCGGCCATCAGTCTCATTATTGAAAATTCGCTGAACATTTCCGAACGCTGCATATTTCTGAGCTGCCCTAATATATTGGTTAATAGTTGTTCGATTCTATTATTTGTAGGGTTTTGTTCAGGATTATTAGCTTGTATATTTTCTTGCTCGGGTTGGGTATTATCGATATCGGCAGGGATTGTCGATTCGGTTATTTTTTGTGCCGTTTCGGTGATTTCAGGAAAATTATTTTTCATCTTTTGGTTTTGTTGAGTTGCTTCGGCGGCTGATTGCTCCGGTTCACTGGGCGAATCCTCGGTTAATTTTGTTAATTCTTCCGTTTGTTCAACATTCGTATCGGCAGCCTGGCGATTTTTAGTTTGCTTGCCTGTTTGTGAGTTAAGATGTTTTTTTATGATATTGACCGCCTCTCTTAAATTTATACCTCTGTAATCCGGTCTGATACCCGATTGAACTGGGCGGGAATCCGGTTGTTTCTGGCGAGATGGCGCATCGATTAATATTGTTTTACAGCCTGCTCTTTGACCCGCTTCGACGTCTCGAATGCTGTTACCGATGCACCATGATTGTTCCAGGTCTATGTCCATATCTTTTGCCGCTGCCAGTAGCATTCCCGGATTCGGTTTTCTGTTGTTGCTTTCTTTTCGATATTTCGGAATAACTCCATCGGGATGATAGGGGCAGTAATATATACGGTCTAAATATGCATTCTTTTCGGCCAGAAGCTGTTTTAGACGGCCATGTATTTTTTCAAGGTTCTTCTCGGTGACAATTCCCCTTGCAACCGCCGACTGGTTGGAGACTACAATCAGCTTATAGTCGAGTTTTTTTAGTTTGATTAGCGCCTCGGTGACACCATCAAGCAGTTCAACCTGCTCCGGGCTGCTAATATAACCTGGATCTTTTATCAATGTATCATCACGGTCTAAGAATATAGCTTTATTGGACATGATTATCAGTTTTTATTCCCGGTTTTATGAACTGCGAAATGTTGCTCTACAAGATCACAAATGATATGATATGCAAGCTGATGTATTTCCTGGCTTCTCGCCGTTGATTTATTATCGGCACAAAAGCAAATATCGGCGATTTTTTCAAGCACACTGTTCTTTTTCCCGGTGAAGGCAATTATCAGAGCATTTTTTTCTTTAGCAGATTTTGCAGCAGCGATGACATTTGCCGAACTGCCACTGGTAGAAAGCGCCCATAGGATATCGCCGTCACGTGTAAGAGCTTCCACCTGTCTGACAAAAATATTCTCGAATGTATAATCGTTGGCGACCGATGTTAGAATGGAAGTGTCAGTCGAAAGTGCGACCGCGGCAAGGGCTTTCCGTTCCCTGGAAAATCGCCCGACAAATTCGCCGGCTATATGCTGGGCGTCTGCCGCAGAACCACCGTTGCCGCAGATATAAATTGTGCCGTTCTTTTCTAATGTATTTATTATTGCCTCGACTATTGTTGTTATTGTTTTTATGCCGGATGCTTCAAATTCAGTGGTCATCTTTTTGTGTGTTTCGATGGCCTCGGAAATAATATTTTTCGTATTATCGTTCATCAGGATTTCGCCTGCAATGTTTTAATTTTATTGATTGTTTCTGAAGAGCTTTTACCTTCTACTATTGGTGCAAGAACAACTTTTCCGCCGTATGATTCCACAAATTCTCGTCCTATTACTCCTTTTTGCTCCCAATCCCGGCCTTTAACTAAAATGTCCGGTTTGACCATCTTGATTAAAGCAAGCGGATCAGGCTCGTCGAAAATCGTAACATAATCGACCATTTCCAGGGCAGCCAGAATAGTAGCTCGGTCTTTTTGATTATTTATTGGTCGTTCAGGTCCTTTTATAGTTTTTACGGATTTGTCGCCGTTTAGCCCGACGACTACAATATGGCCCTGTGACTTACAGAATTTCAGATATTCAATGTGCCCGGTATGTATGACATCGAAGCAGCCGTTAGTGAAAACGATGGTTTTATTCCGCCTTCGATGCCAGGCAAGTTCGTCAATTAACAGGTTACTTGAACGTATCTTGCCGCTTTTAGCCTGATTTTGAGCTACTATCTCATCTATCATTTCTTCGATAGTCACTGTTTTGTTGCCGAATTTTTCAACTTCAATACCCCCGGCGATATTGGCCAATTCGACCGCAGTATGATAATCGCAACCGGCGGCAAGTGTTGTCGCCAGTGTGGATAAAACCATATCGCCCGCTCCTGTAACATCGTAAACATCACGGGGACGAGTGGGTATGATTTGGCTTTTGTTTTTTGTTTTTAAATATGCACCAACCTTGTCAAGTGTTATAACCACAGCTTCCAGTTTAAGCTTTTCGACAAGTTCCTGTGCCGCTTTTTTGTATTCCGACTCGTTGTTAATCTCGAAACCGACCGCCACTGATGTTTCCTGTCGATTTGGTGTGATAACTGAAGCACCTGTGTATTTTGAATAATCGCTGTTAAGGCTTGGATCGACTATTATTTTTTTGCCGGCCTTTACGGCTGATTGTATAATTTCAAAACAAATTGTTTTACTCAGCAGGCCCTTGTCATGATCCTGAAGGCATACGATATCAACCTGCGGCAGTCTCGCCCTATATAAGCTTATAATCTTTTCGTTTTGTTTTTCAACAAGAGCATCCGTAGATTCCTCGTCCATTCTGAATAACTGCTGTTGATGTCGGTGTTGGGCCAGACCTATGAGCCTTTGTTTGCTGGTGGTTGGGCGGTTTGGAACAGTAAGAAGACCGGTAATATCGGCTCCGATTTTCTTAAGCATTTTTGTAAGAATTCTGCCGTTTTGGTCTTCACCGATGATACCTACACAAACAGGAACCGCACCCAGCTCGGCAAGGTCGGCGGCGACGGAACCTGCTCCTCCGCAACTATACTCGGTCCTGTGAACCCGGAGTACCGGTACGGGTGCCTCCGGGCTGATCCTCAGGGCATCCCCGTAGAGATAAATATCGAGCATAAAGTCACCCACAACCATTACTCTCGGTGAACCGAGATTTGCTATCGTTTTAAGCAGTTTTTGGTCCATAAGAATATGATTCTTAAATAATTCCAGAGCACACGTTATTTTCTTTTTGAGATTTTACTTTCTAATTTATCTTCAATCAAGCATCTTAATCTGTCTTCGGCTTCAAGGAATTTTATCTCGATTGCCAGATATGCAAGCTGTACGTTTTTCTTGTCTAAATCCAAATATCTTATTTTAGTCCAGTCTTTTTGTGTTGTCAATATAATGCCGGCTTTGGCGAACCGAGCCTGTTGGTAAATATCAGCCAAATCGGACTCAGAGTAACTATAGTGGTCGTTAAAAGTTTTAGAGCCGGTCAATTCGGCTCCTAAAGCATTGATTGTCTTGAAGAAGGCGTCTGGATTACCTATGCCGCAGAAGGCGAAAATCTTTTGAGCTTTGAGATTCTGGATGGGTATGTTTTTGTTTTCCGAAGTTTTAGCATAAGCTGCTGAGTGTATTGATTTTGCTATGACTATATCCGGATTTATTGCGTGCAGTTTGGTTTTAATTGTATTCAGGTCTGACTCTGAGACTTGATCACATCTTGTTATAACGACGGCATGGGCACGTTTCAGTGAGGAAAGTGGTTCTCGTAACAGCCCGGCCGGGAAAATTTTTTCGTAGCCAAAAGGTCGTGTTGCATCGATTGTTACGATGTCCAGTCCTCTGGCCAGTCGGCGATGCTGAAAACCGTCGTCCATAATAAGAATTTCAGCGGCGAATTTTTCTATGGCTTCGGCAGCGCCGGCAATGCGATCCGGATTTATAATGACTTTGGCATTCGGACAGTTTTCGGCGAGGATCGCAGGCTCATCTGTTGCCGTGTCTGTTATGTTATATTTTGAGACGTTTTTTTTTATACGTGTTTTGTATCCTCTTGTAAGGATTACGCAATTCAGGTTTTTATGATGCAGGAAATTACATAACCAGGCTACAAGTGGGGTTTTACCAGTTCCACCAAGAGTGATATTCCCGATGCTTATTACGACGGCCTCGTGATGATGGATTTTGAAGATGTGCTTATCGTATAACAGATTTCTTATCCTGATTGTTACCGCATAAAGCTGTGCCGCCGCCGCTAAGCAAAATCTAAGCATTGCGGCAAAAGCTCCTTTTTTGCTACCTGAAACCAGCATGTAAAAAAAATCTTGATTCATATTATGAGACCTTTGGTCTTCGGCGACGTTATTTTCGCTAACAGATTACAAAGATAGAACCTTCTTTGCCACAAAAAAGAGTTTTTTGGTTTTTTTTAGCTGTGAACATAATGATATTTGCTGACTTGTTAGGAGGGATTATTATATAGGACTGATGTCCTGAATTTACACTCAAAATATTCTTAAAAAAAGAAATTTTACCGTTTTAGCCGGTTTTCAATGCAATTATTCCAGCCTAAATACATATCCAATGTTTAGATAGATGCTGAGAATGACGATTTAATATGCGTTAAAAAGTAGCATGGGTGGGCAGCCTCATGCCTTGGAACTATTGATGAGCGAGCTTGATTTGGATTTCTGTAAACTTGTATAAACATTATGAATTTTACGAATATATTTTCGGCTGTAAAACAGGCTATTAGCAATCTGACTATAAGGCGCAAGCTTATAACAATCATAATGCTGGCTTGTACTCTTTCACTGTTTTTGGTGGGATCCACTTTTATATTCTGGCAGTGGTTTAGCCTTCGCCGTTCAATGGTGCGCACTTTATCGACTCAGGCAAAAGTGATTGCGGATAACTGCAAGGCTTCAATCACTTTCGATGAGCCACAGGACGCTAATGATGTTCTTAAGGCGTTGATGACCGAGCCATCGATTCTTTTCGGTGGAGTTTATACTGTCGATGGTGATATTTTTGCAAGTTATTATCGCGGTAATCAAGATCGAAGAGTGTCATTTTTAAAAATTCAATCGTCCGGGCACTTTTTCAAAGATAAGTTGCTGACTGTGTTTGAACCGATCACGGTAGAGGGCAAAAATGTCGGAATTGTTTGTCTTCGAGCTACGTTATCTAATTTGCGGCAGACACTAAAGCGTGATATTGCCGTTGTTGTTGGAGTCTTGTTTATTGTATCTCTGCTGATATTTTTTGTCTCTGCCGGTCTGCAGAAGATTATTTCGGAACCGATTCTCGAACTGGCTGATGTTGCGAAGGTAATATCAGACAAAAAAGAGTATTCTATCAGAGTAAATCGAAGCAGCAAAGACGAACTCGGTTTGCTGATAACTGCATTTAACGAGATGCTCGCGCAAATCCAGCAGCGAGACTTGGCTCTGGTAAATTCGAACGAGCAATTGGAGAAGAAGGTCGAGGAACGCACAGCGGATCTCAAAGAAGAGGTAGCCGTTCGTCGGAAAGCAGAAAATGAGCTTGCAAAGACCGTAAAAAAACTGACAATATCCAACAGAGAGCTTCGTGAATTTACCCGTATTGCAGCTCACGATCTACAAACTCCTTTGCGTTCAATCGGGATATTGTCCGATTGGATGTCGGAAGATTATGCTCGAAAATTTGATAAGAAGGGCCAAAAGAATGCCGCCTTGCTCATAAGCAGGGCGAAACGGATGAGTCGGCTTTTGAATGCGGTTATAGAGTATTCAGAAATATCCCTTGTTGATAGAAAACAGGAATGTCTGGATCTTAATTACATATTGTCAAATATCATCGCGAATATGGAAGTTTCTGAAGACATTGAAATAAGGATCGAGAATAAATTGCCCGTGGTTATGGGCGTCCATAAGTTTATTTATGAACTGTTTAGTAATCTTATATCTAATGCTGTAAGGTATATGGACAAGCCGAAAGGCGTTATAAAGATCCGGTGTGTTGATGATGGTGGTTTTTGGAAATTCAGCGTTGCTGATAATGGTTGCGGTATAGAAGAAAAGTATTTTAAGAAAATATTTGAAATTTTCCAGATGCTCTCATTGCGGGATGAGACGGAAAATGTGGGAATCGGCCTTTCCATTGTGAAAAAAATTGTAGAATTGTATGATGGTCGTGTATGGGTCGAATCAGAATCAGGACAGGGCAGCACGTTCTTTTTTACTTTTCCAAAGTTAACAGTAGTGCTTGAAAAAGATCTCAGAATTTTGGCCGGTTCTGCTTGTTAAGGTTTCTGCCGTTTGCATCTTTTGTCTCGGCGTATGTCTTTTCGAATTAATAAAGCATCTCCAGGTTGCCGCATGTACAGAATTCTCGACCGTTGAGTTTTTAGAGAACAATGAAGGCATATCGAATTAGCCGGAAAGCTCTTTTATTAAAAACTTTGTAGCCTGTTCGCAAGTCACTTCGTTTCTGCCGCCGTTTGGCACTAAGTCCGCCGCTGTGAGGGCGTCGAGAGCCTTCAGGATTTTTCTCTGATGATTTGTATAACCTATGAAGCCGAGCAGTTCTCCTGTTGCCTTGACTACGGCTACCGGTGAGGCAAAATGGCCTCGATTCTCTTTTATCATACGAGTTCCCGTACCTCCGCCGGCTTCGAACATGCCCTGTGTGAAACTTACGTTCGCTGAGCCTACGCCACCGATTCCGCCTACGTACATGCCGGATTCGTCGCCGGCCATATCACCGACTATATTATTACATACCATTGAGGTAAGTTTGAAAGTTTTAGATGTTTTTTCGCCTTTCATAGCTTTGATTTTCCCGGGTTGAGTTATTGTATATGAGAAATCATCTGGTTTTACGCTGAGATAATCAATATCAGGGAAATTCTCATCGATATAAGCTTTGGCCCAATTAAGGCCGGCTGCATCAGGTCTGATTACGTTGTCCTTGAAATTTAGAACAACGAAATCATTATTGCTTTTTTGGGCGTGAAGGCAGGCCAGATGTGTTAATCTCTCGATATCAATCCGGGCTTGCGGCCAAAAACATAATGAATATTCTTCCCTGCCGCCGATTTCCATCATTCCGGCGGATTTGGCATCCTGATAAGGTGTTCCGAAGTTGCAGCGGAAAACCGTAAAGTCGATCCCCATTTCATCGTTTTGTATCCTGCGTACGCATGCAAAAAGATCCATGTATTGTCTCATCCAGACATTAGCGCTTGGCACATTCGGATATTTGGAGCTGTCGGGTGTCTCAAGGGGCATCTTCAGAATTACATCGCATTGGTCGATTGCTTCAATAGATCCCGGAGGGGCAACCACATCGAGCTTAATTCTATTTTCGATGGTAAGATCCGGAATTTCCACTACTACAATATCACCTTTAGCAATTTCCCCGCTTAGCAGATTTTCCATGATTGTTCTGGCGGCTTTGGCGACAATCGGTCCGATTCCATCGCCCGGTGCGAAACCGATTTTGAGCGGGCGTTTTTCTCCAAGATCGACGGGTATAAATTTACCTCGCGATTCCATTGCTTTTAGGACACGAGCCTTTTCTTTTACCAAAAGTGCCGCTAATGCTTCAAAAGGATTGTAGCTGCCATCAAAAATATTGGAATATTCTGCCATTGTGGTCGTCCTGTACTTTTTAAACATCAAATGTTCATAATAAGAGCGACAGTATAAAAAGTAAATCACTTTCAAACAAGAGGCAATATCCAAAATTGAAAAAAAACGGCGTTAATGTTATAAAAATAATTATCAATGATATTATTTAAAGGAGATTAGTATGAAGTTGTTTCTTGTCCAGCATGCCAAGGCGGCCTCAAAGGAAGTTGATCCGAATAGACCTCTGACATCAGAAGGGCTCCGGGATATACAAAAAGTCGCCAAATTTGTTAGGCCTCTGAATCTTGCAGTTTATAGTTTATGGCATAGCGGCAAGACTCGAGCCCGGCAGACGGCCGAGATTTTAGCTGAGGTTATTGCGGTTGCAAACGAAACGGCCGCCCACGACGGGCTTGCTCCTAATGATGATGTTCAGGCAATAAAGGATATTATCGCCTCAGACCAGCGGGATTTAATGATTGTCGGCCATTTGCCATTTATGGCAAAGCTTGCCTCATTGCTGCTTACAGGTTCTGAATTTTCCGGCACCGTGGCATTCAGACAGGGCGGCATATTGTGCCTGAGCTGCGAAAATGACGAACAGTGGCAAATCGACTGGATGGTAATCCCGGAGCTTCTTGGCTGATTATCTCGGCGCCGGTTGCCCATTACCACAGAACATTACGCAGTGACGGATCGAAGTACATCCGATACGATTGCATTTCCGCGAACCGGTAGAAAGGCATAAAATCGTCTCGCTGCGATGATTGTTCCTGACCTGCGTAACGGAAAACCGCCGGATCGTTTGTCGCCACCATCCACTCGTTGAGCGCATCATTGTCCGGCGGAATGCTCACCAAGTGTTTATGTACAATCTGCTGTGCATAAACTGCCGGCCCGCGGACAATTGCCACGCGGTCCGGATGCCAGCGGTCGATTGGCACACGACGAAAACGCAGCGGAATGGTCATTTCAATACGGTCGCCTTTTTGCCAGTCGCGGCGAATTGACGCCCACTGTCCGGGCGTTACTTTCACGTTTACGAGATTGCCGTTGACTTTAAACGAAACCCCCTCAGACCAGCCCGGAATACGCAGTTTGAGAGTGAAGTTTACCGGTTGTGCTGTTTCCAGATGTAACTTTATAGTCTCAGCCTCGGGGTAATCCGTTTCCTGCGTGAGCTTGACTGTCTGTCCTGCAGTTTCCCATGTGACTTCCGAAGGCAGGTATAGATTTACATAAAGAGCGGAATCATCTTTGAAGTAGATAAGGTTTTGATATTCCGCCACGTTTTGAAAGTATGTCCCGGAGCAGCAGGTGTAGTTGCTGCGGGAATAAATTTTCAATCCGGCTCCGAGGTGATAATTTGCATAGTAGAAATGTTTGCCGTTCTCGACGATTGGCAGTGTCGCTCCGATGCCGTTATAAAGCAGCCGTTCTATCCAGTCGCCGTACCGGGATTCGCCGGTGAAGGCCATCAGGTACTTGGCTAACTTAAACGCGGCCCAAGTGCAACACGGTGCCTCGAAGCTATCGAGCCGGCTCTCCAGTGATTCACCCAGCGCGCCGTCGTTAATTACATATCTCTCCGCCGGGCCGTAACCACCTGTGGCATAGCATTGTGTATTTTGGAGGAAATCAAAGAAGTTTTTCATGATTTGAAGCAGCCTGGATTCACCTTCGATCAGATAAGCCATCGCCGCTCCGCTGAAAGAATTGCAGTGACTGTATGCATGTACTCCGTTAGCGTCGGTCGGTGAGGCTGTTTCGGCGAATTTATTCCAGTATGCATCGTAACGCCAAACATCGCCGAATTCCTTGTATTTGGCTTTGCCTGTAAGCTGGAAGGCGCGATAGAGATTTTCGCTGAGCGTGTACCATTCGAGTGGGACACCGGAGTGCAATTCCCAGGGCTTGTTTGCGGCGGGAGTTCTTGTGCGGTCAAGATTCTTGATTCCCCAATCGACGATTTTCTCCATCAGTTCCGGTGTGCCGTAGTGACCGGCATACTGATGCATATCCGAAAGACCGCCCACTAATTTCTCCCAGGGATAGTGCCGCATTCGTGGATCGCCATCGGCGCCGAGCGTTTTGGCCCATTCGTCAACAAGGTAGATTGCCTTGTCTCTCAGCTCAGTGTCGTTGTTGGCCTGTGAGGTGCGCGCCATGGCCTGGAGCCATTGACCAAAAATGACCGAGGAATTGCGATTGGCCCAGCCGCCCAACGGCTTTCCCGGCGTGTTCAATCCCGCTGCGAGGCGGAAACCGTGCAGGATATCATCATTCGAGACACTTAGATAAAAATCGCGAGCCGATGCATATTGTTTCTGCCAGCGGCTCGGGCCTAACTTTACGCCGCGATAGTCGAAGGGATTCAGGATAATCCGGTTTGAAGAAATCGCCGCAGCGGCATTTGAGTTATGAGTGTTCAAAGGCCATGAGCCTAAAGCTACCGAAGCTGCCGCCATTTTGCCGAGAAATTGCCGTCGAGTGATTATCTCTTTCATAATGTCTCCTCTGCTTTCAACGATGATATTTTCATTATTCATGAGATTTTATATAGCAGTTTTGATTCTAACATATCAGAGATATCACTATATAAACAATTAAAAAAATTGCGTAATAATAAAGTCCTCAAAGTGATCGAATTCTTTTATGTTATGCAATCCCTGGGACCTCGCTGTATGGTGTACCTGACGGTACTTACGGAGAACACAGAACGAGAAAACCTATCCCGGCGAAGTCTTTGACGAAGCCGGATTGGCTTCGTTTTTTCAGCTTATGTTCCGAGCCACAGAGGCACAGAGAAATGCAACTTCCTTCACTAAATCTAACTAATTTAATATCAAGCACTTATATAACTGTACCCTATCCGCTATCCGCTAATCCCTAAGTAAGATTGGCTTCGTTTTGGCTTTGAATTGGGTTCGTTTTTCGTGCCAATCCTACATAGTATTGAGAGAATCATTCAAGAAATCCTCCGAAATAATAGCATCGTATGACTTTATTTTACAAGTAGTTATATGCACTTTTTCTTCTGTCTCCTGTATTCTGAATTCTGTATTCTGCCGTTAAAATTGGCTTCGTTTTCCATTTTTTTTAAGCCACAGAGTACACAGAGGTGTTTTGAATTTTTTCTTCTGACTTTCTACTCTGCGAAGTAGGCATTCGCTAAGAAGCACGAGTCTATCCCCTGTATTCTGTGTTATGCCGTTAGGATTGGGTTCGTTTTCTTGTCCCGGTGAAGTTTTCAACGAAACCGGATTCAACATATTATCTTGTTATCAAAGAGCTTGCGCCAATTTGCCTCCGGCAAATTGGGTTCTTTTTTCAAATAACTTCCAAATCGATTTTGATTTAGGAGGTGCAAAGGTTTATAGGCACAAAGATAACAGTACAGGTTTTTTAAATTTCGCATGTTTTTTGCTCGTTTTGTTTTTGAAAATTAGAATTCTTTCCCCTTAGGGGTGAATTTCGGATTTCGAGCTTCGTGCTTATGATTTGTTCTAAATTCCCTATTCGCTACCCGCTTTGAACCCTCCATGGTTCAAATACTATCTTATATCATTCCAGTAAAAATTCAAGAAAAAACGCCGTCTTTAGCGGAAAATGACCTTGATACGGCACATTCTCGTACTGCGTGCTGCGTTCTGTGTATAAAGTATTGCGAGTTGCGTCGTGAGTATTGCATTTTTGTTACTCGTCGCTCGTCTTTCCTGTAGATATTACATAATTCGCGGACAAGATTGACTTTTTTCATCGTAAAATATATGCTAAACGCATGATTTTGCGGAATGTTTCTTAATAATAGTGACTATTTCTGATTGAGTAGCCTTTTAGTCAGGAGGTTATTGAAAAATGAATCGGCTTATATATAGCATTTTGGTCATTACACTTCTCACATCAGAATTGTATGCAGAGATTGAAGATCAATACGATTCCAGCGAAATAAACAACGTGAAAATCACAATAGGTTCTTTCAAAGTCACAAATAAGAAACTCGAAATAAGATATCAGATTCAAAACAAATCAAAAAATGATATCTGGATATGCGATGGTTTGGACTTTAATCCTACGTATCACTATAAGGAAGTGTATATGGATAGGAATAGCCGGACTCTTTTTGTGCGCAGCCGGCTGAATGTCCCGATGGAGGGATATGGACCTTTGACATTCGGAAAGTATGTACGACTACGCAGAGGCGAAAACTTAACTGAAACGTTGTCTCTTGATCTGCCTGTACATTATCGGCGTTATCTTTCAGGCGGAGCCGAACTTAGCCCAATTGAATATGCAACTCGATTAGTCATGGAAGTTGGATACTACACTATCGACCTGCCCCATATCATAAAAGGCTTGTTTGAAGAAATAGAGAAAATCGATGAGATCGATGATGACGACATCATTTCTTTTCCTGATCTGGGTCTTGAGCTGGATGTGCCCACTTTAGAGTTGATGATAATGGCAAACTATGATCCAAATGACAAGAGTGCCATCATACCCTATACATTTCAAAAATTCAAGGGTGAACATCTCTCACGCATTGTTTTAGAGGGCCTTCAAATACCATACCAGGAAATTCCTCTATTAAAACGGGAGATTCCTCTATTAAAAGATAAAACAACTGATACTCCCGACCTTACACCTCTTAAAAATCTTCTAAAACGGGAAATTCATCTATTAAAAGATGGAACAACTGATACTCCCGACCTTACACCTCTTGAAAATCTTCAGGATTTATTTTATGAGAGTGCAATCGAAGCTGAGCAGTATATGATTGCGGAGATTGTTCTTAGCTGCCCGGAACAACTGTATGATGAAACTACCCGGAAAATAGCAGATATCTATAATAAGATCGGCAAAGGTGAAGAATCTGCAAGTGATCTTGAGCGTCTATTGAACGAAGTAGCAGAGAAGCATGATCGAGACCGCGTAATCAAAGAGCTTGTCGGGAGAAAAGAAGAAAAAGAACGTCAATTGCTCGATATAGCAAAAGCTAATGATAATAAAATCCATGGCCGTCAGGCACTTTCGGCACTGGATGAATTATTGACAATGAATCCGAACCTTGAAGATGCATTTGAACTGCGGCAAAAAATCAGTTCTTACTATCGCGGCGATACTTATACAAATTCAATTGGTATGAAGCTTGTTTGGATTCCACCTGGAGATTTCCTAATGGGAGCCCCAACGGGTAAGGGTGGTTTACAGAACGAACGCCCTCAGCATGAAGTCAGAATCAGCAAAGGTTTCTGGATGGGGGCTTATGAAGTGACACAAGCTCAATACGAATCAGTAATGGAGAAAAATCCGAGCTTTTTCAAAGGTGATAATCTGCCTGTAGAGATGGTATCATGGAATGATGCCATGGAATTCTGCCGCAGGCTTAGTCAAAAGGAAGGGAAAATATACAGATTACCTACCGAAGCAGAGTGGGAATATGCCTGTCGTGCCAATACGACTACACAATATTCCTGGGGGGATGAATGGCAGCCGGGAGTATGCAATTCTGAGAATTTTATGGATAATGATCCAAATGGAAATATAGATATATTCAAAAAGAAAGGTTTACCCATTAAAAGCACAATGTCGGTAGGCAGTTTTAAGGCTAATTCCTTTGGATTATATGATATGCACGGAAATGTCCGTGAATGGTGCCGAGACTGGTATGAGCCAGACTATTACCTGAAAACTCGCAGAGTAAATCCAGAAGGTCCGGACACGGGCAGGTATCATGTAGTTCGTGGCGGAAGCTGGCAGCGCGAAGCATTTTTATGTCGCTCATCTAATCGTGATCCTTACGGCCAATCAACAACAAAAAACTATCTTGGTTTTCGAGTGATATGCAGGTCAACGGATAATTAGAGCTTTTTACCTTTGACAACCATAATCCCAAAGGCGGCTGTGTTTTACTCAACGATGGAACAGCAAAATTTATCCGAACCGAAGAAGAGCTTAAACAGCTTAGATGGAAAAATTAATAGCGTATAACGGCACGGGGTATGGCTAGTTTGTTCTGAGAGATGGTTTTAATGTCAGTATTTTTCCATCCAGCTCGCTTATTGTAAAGCCTTCAGCAGTGACGATGTGATTTCAATAGGTTAAAAATAAGGGCGATTATTCGTGCCGGAGTGATTCAATCGGGTCCATACCCGCCGCACGGTAGGCCGGATATAATCCAAATATGATGCCGACCGCGGCGCTGATGCCGAAGGCCAGTACCAGCGACTCATAAGTAATGATAGTGGGCATATTGGCAAAATGCCTGACAAAAAACGGCAAAAGAAAACCTAAAGCTATTCCAATTAGTCCTCCGGACAGTGTTATTATCAGGCTTTCCGAAAGAAACTGGATAATAATATCCTGTTTCTTGGCGCCAAGAGCACGGCGGATTCCGATTTCACGTGTTCTCTCGCTCACTGTTGCCAGCATAATATTCATAATTCCAATGCCGCCGACAATAAGTGAAATTGCGGCAATTGAGCCGAGCACGACATTGAAAATTCGTTGAGTATCTTTCGCCTGGCGCATCAACTCAAGCGGAACTATAATTCGATAATCCTGTTTTTCCTTATGAAGCCTTCTTAAAAGGGTGTCAACAATATTTCTCATCGGCACAACATGGTCTATCGAATGAACTTTGAGTGTTATTTGTTGTAATTCCACTTTTTCATAACTTCCTGAGCCGCTTGAGTAGCTGTATTTCATTTCGGAAAATCGGCTCTTAGCGGTCGAGATTGGTATATATACAAAACCAACTTCTTCAATTCCCGAATCTTTCTGGGAATTGGTTGTTTCATCTTCGCTATTGCCTATGTTTAACAAAGCAGTCGCACCGACTACACCCACAACCCTATAGACATTTCCCTGAATATGAATATCTTTACCTATCGGGTAATCAAATCCGAAAATCGCATTCGCAACTTTCTCATCTATGATGCATATAGTCCTTTGCTGATGGAGATCAATACTGCTTATAAAACGTCCACAAATCACGTCTATTGTGGAAATCAACGGGTACCATGGTATTGTACCTATTACTTTAACCGCCCCCTTGCGGCTTTTGTACCTGGCTTCGCTGTCTATTTTTCGAACGGGGACAATTACCTCAACATCGGGAATTGTATTATTTATTGACTCCGCGTCTTTATAAGTCAGGCCGTATTGCTTTATAACTCTTCTTTCCTGCCTGCTGGTGTCATTACGTTCGGGCGGCGGTTCAACAGTTTCTATTATAAGATTGGTGCTGCCGAGTCGGGCGATGGTTTCCTGTGCCGCATGGCTGGCTCCTTCACCGATAGCGAGCATGGCAATAACGGAGCAGACTCCGAAAATTATCCCGAGCATCGTCAGGATAGTCCGAAGTCTGTGAAGCCAAAGGCTTTTGAATCCCAGTTTAATTGTCCTCTTGATTCCGGACCAACGCATAGTGAATGTCTTTTCAGGTGTTATCTTTAAGTTTGTTCAGATTCTAATCTTGCGGCAAATATGATTTTTCGTTAATGCTAATTATATTTGGAAAAGCTGTAATCGGATTACAGCTCGTCCATAACAGTGGTATTTATTTCTTCTGCCTCTTTTGTTTGTTCTACTTCAGTGGTATTTTCTGAAACCTCGTTTTCTTCGTTTTTCTCTATATTCTCTTCTTTCTCTTCTTCAGTTGTTTTTGTTGTTTTCCATCGGGGCGGATTAAGAAGAACCTGTTCGCCTTCGATCAATCCATTTTTTATCTCTACGAAATCATCGTTAAATAATCCTACCTCGACTTCCCGTCTTTGTGGGCCTTTGTCGGTTTGGACATAGCATACCTTATTTTCATCGTCTTCTTCCGTCACTACCGACTGTATTGGTACAAAGAGAACATCCTTTAATTCGTCAATCAAAATTTCAACTTTGGCCGTCATGCCGGTTCGTAAATAATCATGTGTTCCGTCAATGCTTACCTCGGTCGTATATACTTTAACGTCAGCCAGTAATGAGCTGGATTGAGAGTCGGCTAATGGTGCTTTTTTCAGTACCTTACCTGTAAAAACTTGATCCGGAAATGCAGTTGTGGTTATCTTTGCTTTTTGATCCAGTTGAATTTTGTTTATCCATGTTTCATGGACCTTGATATCAATTTTCAACTGGGTTGTATCAGGTATCACTATAATCGAATAACCCCTAGGGATTTGTGCTCCCTGTTCTATTTGGTATTGAGAATAATAATTTTGCAGACTCGAATAATATACTACCTGTCCCGGCGAAGGTGCCCTGATGGTGCATGACTCGATTTGTTCTTTTGTAGTATCAAGACGTTCCTGCCGCGTTTTAAGTGATGATTCTGCACTGGCAAGTCTCGCTTTGGCTTGCGCAAGCTGTGATCGGGCACGGCTTTCGGTACGTTGCAATTCAAGTTCCGCCTCTCGATAATCGGTGAAAAGCTGCTCAACCTGTTTTGGGAATTCAAACTTCTTAAATAGAGCCAGTGAAATTTTATCCTTTTCAATATTAATCTTCTGGCGTTTGACCTGAAGTTCAGCTTCATTGAGTTCGGATTCCGATGCGTATTTATTATCGTAAAGCTTTTTAGTTCCCGTTAAATTATACTTTGCTTTCTCCATATCCGCTTCGACTAACGTTATGCTGCTTGTTAAATCAAGCATTCGCTGGGACGCCTCGCACAACGAGTTTGAATCTTCTATCTCTTTAAGCAGCATATCAGTGTCTATCTCAGGCGTTGATTCAAGGCGAGTTGACATAATTAACTTTTGTGAGACTTCAAAACCGAGATATTTTTGAATATCCATTCGAGCAAATTTGACTTTTAACTCGGCTGCAGTAATATCACTTTCATTTTGTTTTATCTGGATGTCATAATTTTCTTTTGCTTCCGCAAAGCTTGCTTCGGCGCTTGCGACATCGATTTCTCTTTGAGGTACCTGGTCAATGAGACTCGATGAATCCAGCTCGACCAGCACCATGCCGTTATTGACATCCTCGGGTGTAATATATGTCCCTTCAGGTATGATTGAAAGTATGCTTACCTGATATTCTGTGAGTCGTGGTGCTTTTATCGTGACTGATTTTAATGGTTTTATACTACCGTTTTCAATAACACAAATATTCAGGTCACCATGTGTTACTGAATACAGTTCTATGTCTGAGTTCGAATTATCGGGATTTGACCAAAAACGAGAAAAACCAAATACCATCAATATTAAAGCAGATATTACAGTAAAGAAGAAGAGGCGACGTGTCAACTTTGTTCTGCTGCCGGTCTTTTTGTGCCGTTTTTCCGGTTTTTTCATATCCATTTAAAATAATCCTGTATGTTTTTTTGTATTATTGACTCAAATAATTCAAGTTTTTATTGTAGAAAAATATTCCTTTCGGGCAAACTATTTTCATCTGCCGGTTAATTTTGTAACTATCCAGCCGAGCATAAACCATTAATACCTGAAAAACCATGATGCTGCTTTGGTTTGCCTATTGTACGTTTTTTGCCTTTTTTCAAGTTCTTACTGATTTACAAGTATCTTTATGGTCTGGTTCCATAAACTGATACCGCTTATGGGTCTTATTAATTAAGACGTGTATATAAGCAAAAAGTTACGTTTTTTTTTGTTTTTTTATAACACTGGGCGGTAAGGTCGAATTTTCAAATGGAATGAGAGGATTTTCTCGTCGGAGCGAAAAAACAACCATCTTATTACCAGCAGTGCTCCTGATTAACCTCCGTGGGGTAATTTAGCTATATTATCCCTAACCTTGCTTCTACTATATAGTATGTTTGTATGAATAAAATGTAAAGTTTTATTCTCTTTAATTCGGCATTTTTTTGCCGCAAAGGCTTTGTTTACGATATTTTCCTGCAATCTCGTGTCTGAAATTTGCTTAACCGGTAGAATTTTGTTATTTTTTCTCGTTAAAGGTCTTTATTTTCTCATCAAGTTCATTGATGCTAAATCCCTCATATTGGACTATATGCTGCTGGTCGGTCAAAATCAGCCACGGCAGAGATTTGACACCCCAGTTGAATTTCAATTTTTCTATTTCGCCTTCGATTATTCCGAGCGGGAAGGGGATATTATTTTCCTTGACCCATTCATCGAGCCTTGCCTGTTCTATTTTCGAGGCCTGTATAACAACAATGATAACATCGTTTTCTTTTAGCTCGTTCGCCTTCTTGCTTAGCTGCAAAATACAATTCCGTGACGGTCTCTGGTTCATATCCCAGAAATAAACCAAAATCATTTTATCCTTGGCCTGGTTCGGGAAAAATTCGATACGTATATTTTCAAATCCGGGCAATGATTTGCCTGTAAGTGCAGCAATCGAATCCGGAGGTCGCTCCGGACGCATAACTTTAACGATTTTGGCTTCGCTGCGTTTTTGGGCCAGTTGGTCGAAGGGAAACGTGCCTATATGATATTTCTGCAGCAATATCCATAATTGTTTCCCGCTCGATTCGAATTCCTGAATTTCCCTGTCGGAAAGATACAGCACGAAATAGCCGTCTTTATCGAGTGAAGCAAGTGTCATCCATGAGTTCTCACTTTGTTGCTCTGTAATGTCTGTTTTAGTTTCCGGCAAGACGGCGGGAGAATCATCCTCGAAGAGAACTCGGCCATAGAAAGCTTTTTTGGAATTTAGCCTGATTAAAAGTTCGTTTGTTTTTTCATTTTCAAGAGTGATATTTAAAAAATCTGTTTGTTCGTAATTTTTCGATTTAGGGAAGATCATCAGGCGGTAATTCCTCGGAGGTAATCCGGCTAAGTTAAAAGCTCCATCCTCAGAATCTATTTCCAGCGAATAGTCAATCTTTTGTGTATAAACTCCATCGGGACTTTCCCGGTCATTGGCATCGATAATCCAGACCTTGTATTCAGATACGGGATTTTTGTTATTATCAACGATTTTTCCGTGAATGATTGTGTTTTCGTTAGGGAAAGGATTAAACTGGAAATCAATAGTTTGAGGGCCTTCGAATACATTCGTTAATTTCATGAGCTGGCGGCGGTAACCTTTGACGGAAGTTAAAGGTTCTTTCCATTGAGATAAGATATAGTAAGGCCAGGCCACTCCATGCAAGCAATAATATCCCTGCTCATCGGTTTGGGTAATATTGGGGGGATAGTAGTGAGATCTATCTCTGTCTATCCTTACTTCAGCTCCGGAAATGGGCCGGCCATTTGTATCCATTACATGGCCCTCAATAACATCCAATGCGGTACTTTCTTCTATTTTTGAATCTAATTCATTAATATTAAAACCTTCTGCCCGGACAATATGCTTCCAGTCTGTGAGTATAAGCCAGGGAAGAGATTTAGCTCCCCAAGTTGATTTTAAATCACCATTTTCTTCCTCAATAGTCCCGATGGGCAGGGAAATATGATTTTGCCCCAGCCAATCATCCAGCTCTTTTTTCTCGATGTTCCTGGCATGTACGGCAACAATTACAATCCCCCGGCTTGCCAGGTCATCAGATTGTTTTGCAAGTTGCGATACACAGAATCTCGATGGTCTCTGGTCCATATCGAAGAAACAGACGAGGATTTTTTTGCCTTGAGCCTGCCGGGCATCGAATTCGATATCGATTCCTTCAAATTCCGGCAGAGGTTTTCCAGCAAGCTTCGACGAGACCTCACCTATTTTAATATCTTTTTGGATAACCTGTCCTTCTTCGATCTTAAACGGCTCGCAATAATAAATGGCTTGTCCGGAAGATGAATCCCGGAGTGCTATAGTGACGTCCACATTGGGCGGAATTTCCGCAGTGTACCGGCCTTTGTCGTTGGTTCTGTGAATCCAACCGCCGGGGCGTAAAACGAGTTCCTGATTCGGCATCGGATTACCTGAAGAGTCGAAAACTGTGCCGGTGGCCCGTCCGGCAAAAAGAAATTCCACCTTTACACCTTCATAAACTCCTGGTGGAACATTTCTAAAACGTATGCCGCGATTTTCAAGTTCGAAAAACGGATATGTATCGGACATAGTCAGTGATGTATAATAGCCCGAAACTCCTATGAAATCAATCATTCCATGTGTATTTTGAGGTATGCCGGATATAGAAAATGAGCCGTCGTCTTTGGTTTTAATTTCCCAGTTACTTCTCTCGGGAGAAAAAGTGGCGATAAAAATTTCCCGGTCCGAGATTCTTAGATTATGCTTCGTGGAATATTTGCCTTTTAATATTGCGCCCTGTTCGGCAGTAATTTTTACTCCGGCGACATCCGAGTTCCCATCGACGGTGACTGATACCGGCTTTGCATACAGAGCCTCGTGGGGCTCCTGCATCAGGGACTGTATCTCGTACATGCCTTCTGAGGCGTTTTCAAGCACGAAATTGCCTTCTGCATCGGTCGTTGCATTCAATATGAATTCTCTCGAATAATTCATAATGAAGTCTTTCTTTTTCGCTGATAGTTCGGCGTTTTCTACAGGATTGTTCTCTGCATCTATAACCTTGCCTGAGATATTACAGCCCGGAGATAATTTTATTACAAAAGGCCTGTCCTTCGGCAAAATTTCGCTGCGAATTAACGTCGAGGCCCGGTCTTTGGCGCCGGCCATGATATTCACCCCAATGTCGGCGAATGTCACATCCGCCAGTCCCTGGAGATTCGTAGTCGCGGAAGCCGCGGCCCTGAACATGTCAGGCACAAGCCGTGGAAATTCCGGGTGATCCGAATAAAGCCAGAGCTTGGCATCAGATAGAGGTTTGTCGTTCTCATCGACGACGAGGATTTGATATTTTTCCGCCGGAAGCACCTTGAACGTATATGTATATTCATTGTCGATGGGTGATATTCCCACGCCGGGATTACCGACATAGTCCTCATCCGCCATGGAAAACCAGAAATATCTGTCTAAAACCAAATCGGCCTTTGTAATATTAAATTCTGCCACACCTTTTTCATCAGAGGTCGCAACCATATCGACGATGGCCGCACCTCTCTGTGACCGCGGATGGATACATTTGATTTTCACTCCCGGCTGCGGCTTGCCGTCCGGTGTTAATGTAATTATTGACATTGTAAAAGGCGGCTTTATATCTTCGATAGTCTTACTCTTATCGGATTCAGCCGCATATATAAAAATCGGATATATTGACAATATAATCGGTATCCAGCTTAGAATCGGCGGTTGTATTTTTTTGTTATTCGACATCAGTTATCTCCTTTAATTTGTCCTCAAGCCGGTTTATGCTAAATCCGTCGGCGATAACAGTGAGTTTTTTGTCGGTTAGAATCAGCCATGGAAATGATTTGACACCCCAGTTGAATTTCAATTTTTCTATTTCGCCTTCGATTATTCCGACCGGGAAGGGGATATTATTTTCCTTTACCCATTCATCGAGATTTGCCTGTTCTATTTTCAGGGCCTGGACAGCAACAATAGCAATATCTTTTGTCGATAATTTCCGTGCCGTTCTACTTAGTTCTAAAACACAGCTTCGTGACGGCCGTTGCTCCATATCAAAAAAGCAAACAAGAAGCGACTTGTTATCAGTCGGGATGCGAGCAGGATCGATTTTAATACCATCGAAGTTTGGCAGAAGCTGGCCCGGAAGTAAATATCCCGGTTTTTTGATTTCGACCAGCACCTGCGTCTTTTGCCCCATTTGCAGGGATACGTTGCTGAACGTAATCCAATAATCATAGGGTCTGGCCTGGAATTCAAGATGGTCGATTTTTTTAATATCTAGATTCTTAAATCGGTGGATATAGCTGACTAAATCGGCCCCTGTGCTGCCGCTGCTCTTTTGTGACTCGTGCAGTGTGCCTTCTTTGTCAAACGCTACAAGCCTTGTCGCATCGCCTAAAATTGTTTGTGTAATTTCTGCTACAACATCCGAACCTTTTTGCTCCGGGCAGCGCATTATTACTCCATCGGAACTGCCAAAAAAGCTACTATCCGGAGTCGCATTATCCCAGAACGGCCAATTTTCCACCACATTCCATTGGCCGACTGCCAGACCTAACTGAATATCTGTTTGTTTTTGGGTTTCGTTGAACCTAAGAGTAAAACATCTTAAATCATCATTTTCATATCCTTGCCCTTTGTTGCGAACAGACCGGACTGTCAAATATGAATTCCACGTTCCAATAGCCTTGCAATCACAATCAGCATCCCCGATGATACGAATAACGAAGAAATGTGTGTCACCGCCTGCACCTCTGGTACGACTGCCATCAGGAATTTCAGTTAATGATAAGCCATTAGGCCTCCACCAGGGATAATCCTGTTTTTTGAATTCCTCCAAGTACCTCGCATCAAAATATCTGATTCCAAGTAATTCGATTGATATCCCTTCCGGCAGTTTTGCTATTGTAGTTTCGGTATTTTCTTTAGCTGCTCCGTGCGCCGAAATAATTAATGAACAAATCATAATCCAAATGCAGTGTTTCATTGGTTTAATCTCCATTTTTCTGATTTAGTTTTTCATCAATTTCCGCCGGGCTGAATCCTTCCGCCTCGACGATGTGCTTCTTGTCGGTCAGAATCAGCCACGGCAGAGATTTGATACCCCAGTTATATTTTATTATTTCTGGATCAGCTTCGATTATACCAACCAGGATGAGGATGTTATTTTCCTTAATCCATTCATCAAGCTTTACCTGTTCGGTTTTCGAGGCCTGAACGGCAACAACCGCGATATCTTTTGCCGCAAGCTCCTGCGCCTTTTTGCTCAGTTGCATGATGCAGTTTCGTGACGGCCGCTGCTGGTAATCGAAAAAGCAAATGAGTAATGCCTTATCATTTGTATTCTCAGGTTTTATTCCGAAATTTGACAAGTCGGGCAGGGATTTTCCTGCTGATGACCTAGCTTGTTGTGTGTGTACTAATCTTTGACCCAATACAATCTTGATGTTCTGGTCACCGGCTTCTGCGTCAGTGAAACCTGCTCCGCCGGGACTGCTGCTGTAGTTTGCCTGAAGTCTGATTGGACCTTCTGCGATACCTTTGATAAAAAATTGCCCTTGTTCGTTTGTTGTCGTAACTTTCTCAGGCTGGTCTATCTGGTCGCGTCCATTCAGGATTATGATAGCTCGCTGTTCCGGCAGGCCGTTTGCGTCTTCGACATATCCTGATACGGTTAAATTGGCCGGTCGTAGTTGAATTGTTCCTACATTGACAGTTGTGCCCGGCTGTCCTTCGATAGTAATTATGTCATAGGTTTTCGGCGCATATCCTGACGAATGTACGGAGACCCAATAATTAAAGTTGTCCGGTTTTGGCGGAATGGCCCTGAATTCGAACAAGCCCTGTGCATCGGTTAGTACTTCCGCTCCTATCTCGGATAAACAATTTGCGAAACTGGTACCTAACGTCACTCGTGTAGCCGGGATACCATTTTCGTTGGCATCTTCGATTTTTCCTTTGACAGTCAGAGCCGGATTAAGTGACAGTTTCACAGGTTGTTTTAAATCCATTGTATGGACAATAGCTGTGAGGGAATTTTGTGTATCCCTTGCGATGATATATAGACCTTTATCTGTTCGTCTTTCATCGTACCATGCGACGAATTTGCCATCTTTATTCGTATAAATATGATCCCCGAACGGATGAACCGTGACCGGAATATCTTTCGACGGTCGTCCTTCGGTGTCAACAACTGTGCCGCTGATAATAGGGGATTTTGTCAATCCGATATCGACGTGTGTAGTTTCACCATCTTTTGCTATGACCGGCTTATTGACCTGCCAGGAAATGTAACCTTTTCCACCGGCATAGCCTTGATATTCACCCGGAAGCAAACGCTGCCTGCTGGTTCCTTGGGCGTTTGTTATTGATCTTGCATTGAAATTTTGACCGTATGAAGAGACGTTTATCCCGGCAAGCGGTTGCTCGGTATCATACTGTCGAACGGTATATTCAACGATTCCGCCCTTTTTGACCTTGACCTCGATATTATCGATTAATTTATTAGGTGAAACATTTACTTCGACCGGTTCGGTAATCCATTCGGCAGTTTGTTTTTCGTTTGTAGCTAATTCTATAGAGTTTTTACCTTCCGGTAGCCCCTCGCATACAAAAGAGCCGTCCGCATTTGTTTTGATTGAGATAGGCAGGTATCGATTTAAGATATCTTCTCTGTCTCTTTCGGCCTGTATCAATAGTTCCACCTGTTCGACGGGGTTGCCGGTTTGGGCTTCGATAACGCGTCCTTTTATTTTTCCTTCCTGCGGCAAGACAAGTCGTATGTCATCACGCCATACTTCGAAGCCGCAACCGTTTTGATAATGGGTTGTATATTTATATGTGCGTTTCAATTCCGGGGCTTTGACGTAAAAATCAGAG
>JAFGBG010000088.1 GCA_016933295.1 Sedimentisphaerales bacterium
AGTTATGTCAATAATAATCCGTAAAGCTTCTTTGTGCCTATGTACCTTTGCACCTGTGTGCCTATGTGCCTTTGCACCTTCAAAACACCTCTGTGTACTCTGTGGCGAAAAAATGAAAAAACGAACCCAATTTCGAACGAATGTGAAATACAATCATGCATGAATTAACATTATGGTCGAATGGGCTATCAGGTCAAAAATCGAAGATGCTATATATCCGCAAATCCCAAGATAGGTAAAATCGGCAAAATGCCTTTATGGCAAGCCGGCGAAAATAACTTTCTAAATTTAATCCAACAAAAAATGTTGACAACAACACAAACAGTTGGTAATTTCAGAATGAAAGGAAATTTAGTTGGCGGTTCGTATTTTATCGGAACCATTTTAAGGAGAAAAAAAGATGAAACCCCGCATCAATTCAATCATTTATATCATCATGGTATGCTTAGTAACCGTCTGCTTCGGACAGGAAGCCACTCCCGGAACCGGCATGTCCGGCGGTGGGGAATCGGTGCAAACACAGAAGTTTCCATATCTTGCCGAGATAACCGGCGACGATGTCCTTATTCGCACCGGGCCGGGTCGGGGATTTTACGATTGCGGCAAGTTCAATAAGGGCGACAAAGTACAGGTAGTCGGCAACCAGTTTACATGGTCAAAGATTGTTCCGCCGGCCGGCAAATTCTCCTGGATTTCGATGCAGTACGTCAAGATAGATCCGGAAGACCCTTCATACGGGATTGTCAACGGAGATAACGTCCGAGTCTGGGCCGGTGCGGAAAATTACAGGCCGTCGTTTTCAACGAGTCTGCAGGTCAAGCTCAATAAAGGCGATAAAGTAAAACTCTTGGGCGAGCAGTTGGATGATTATTATAAAATCATTCCTCCTTCCGGAGCCTATCTGTGGATAAGCACGGAATTTACCAAGCCTACGACGCCGACGTTCGAAGGCCCGATGCCTCGTATCGCCGTAACGCCCGGCGTTGATGTTTCGCCGGACAGCGAGATGACAACGGATGCCAACACTCCGGCTACGAATATCATAACCGATTCCAACAGTGCCGTTGTGAATATCGCCCAATCGCAGCTCGAAAAATATTACGACCTGCAAAAGCAGCTCGAAGAAGAACGTGCCAAGCCGACGGACCAGCAGGATTATACGGAAATAAAAGATGCTCTGCTTGAGATTGCCAACGACGAAAACGCCGGCAAAGCCGCACGCTATGCGCAGGCCGTCGTCGAGCAGGTAAAAGGTTATGAGCTGGCTATAGAAGTGGGCAAAGCGGTAAAACTTCAAAATCAAGAATTAAAAAAGACCATTGAAAGAATCGATAAAGCCAGGGCCGACAAGCTCGCGGAAATCAAAGACCTTGGTAGATTTGCCGTGATAGGCAAGTTGGAAAATTTCATGACATACGGCGCGGGACATTACCGGATTGTCGATAATTCGGATATGACCATTTGCACGGCTTTACCAAGTGAAACGGCTTCGGGGAAGGATTTCAGCTCATATGTAGGCAAAAAAGTCGGCCTGATCGGAACGATTGAGCCTTATAAGCAAACAGCCGGCGCTCTTGTCCGATTCGACGACGTCGTTGTCCTCGAGTAAGTTATATATTGTTCGGTGTCACTGGGACGACCGGGCATTCACCGACAGTACCAATCTTATGGACGGGTCGGTCTTTGCTATCTGTCCGCTCCCGGGACCGGGGCTATGTCATCCGGCGGGGCCGTGACATTGCCGCTTTCGAAATCCGCCGCGGACGGCTTGAGAGTCAGGTCATACCACTGGGCGCCCTCTTTCGTTAAATCGGACCACCTGACTATCTGCCCCGTGTAGGTCGCAATGCGGCCCATGATGGCCGTCAATGTGGATTCGGCGACGTTTCGAGCCTCGTTAATGGGCTTTTCATCGACGATACTGCTCAGCAAATCGATGTGCTCCTGGACATACGGATCTCTATGACTCGGAAAATCCGGGACGTCGATGCTCTTGTTCGAATCCATATTACTGCCGTCGCCCCAGGTAGAGCCGTCACTGCCTATGAAATGCTCACTGACCCTGTTGTAGCAGCCGTTAATCTGGCGGCACATGCTGTGAATGTGAAGGTCGTCGGCATAATCGAACTGGACGCTGTGGAAGTCGAACTGATTGCCGGTCCTGCGTCGGGCGCGTCCGCCGAAACCCAAAGCCCTGACGGGCGGATGCCCGATAAACCAGTTGGCGATATCGATGTTGTGAACATGCTGTTCAACGATATGGTCGCCCGACATCTCGGTAAAGCTGACCCAGTTGCGAATCATGTAGTCGGCATCGCTTTCGTTGGAGTTCTTCGTCCTGTACCAGAGCGCACCGCCGCACCACCAGACACAACCGCCGCGAATTTTGCCGATAGCACCCCGCTCGACGGCGTATTGAGTACGGAGGTAGTTTCTCTGGTGACGGCGTTGGGTGCCGGCCACTACCGATAAGCCCTTTGTCTTCGCCATCTCGCCGGCCTCGATAATCTTTCTGCCGCCGGGTGGGTCTACAGCCACGGGCTTTTCCATGAAGACATGCTTGCCGGCTTTGATTGCCGCTTCGAAATGCACAGGACGGAAATTAGGCGGCGTCGCCATCAGCACGACATCGACGTCCGTCTCGAGCAGCTTCCTGTACGCATCTGCGCCCGTGAAACACCGCGAAACAGGAATTTGGTATTGTCCCGCCGGCTCTTGTATTCTGTCTTCGAACCAGTCCGCCAGTCCGACAACCTCGAGCTCGAGTCCGTTTACGAACCTGGCGGCTTCCAGACAGTTTGCCAGAGCACCTTTGCCGCGGCCGCCGCAGCCGAGCAGTGCGACTTTGAGCTTTCTTCTCGCCGATGCGGCAAAAATCGCTTTCCCGCTCACCATAGCAGCGGCAGCGGCTGTCGCCGATGTTTTTATGAAGTCTCTTCGCGATACTTCGCCGGTTGTTATCTCCGATTCCTTATTCATAAGTTTTCCTTTCACCTGTTTGCCTTACGCAGTTTGTGCCGCGTCAGCAATTTCTCAAGCTTTCTTGAACGCCGTCCATTTTTGTTTGCTCTTGTCGGATGCCAGAACAGTCTCGATGAAAAGCATGCCGCGAAGGCCGTCATTGACATTCGGAAAATCCAGAGCCAACGGGTCGGCTTTTGTTCGAGTCAATCTTGCGCGAAGTGTATCCGCGAAGTTGCAGTAAATGTTGGCAAAAGCCTCGATGAATGCCTCCGGGTGGCCGAAGGGCAGGCGTGTTGCGCGACCTGCGGCGGGACTTTTGGCCCCGATATAATTATTGCCGCGGCGCCAAACCTGCACGGGGCCGTCCGGCACTTTCACGTAAAGATAGTTCGGATGCTCCTGGTGCCATTCAAGGGCCTTTTCTTCGCCGTATATCCAGATGGCAAGGTTATTTTCTTCGCCGATAGAGACCTGGCTTGCGTGGAGAATTCCACGGGCGCCGTTATTGAAACGCAGCAGTACGTTGCCGTCGTCGTCGAGCCTGCGGCCCTTTACGAAAATCGTCAGATCGGCACAAAGATGTGTAATCTTCAGACCGGTGATGTATTCGGAGAGATTCTCGGCGTGCGTTCCGATGTCACCCATGCATCCGGCGCCGCCGCTCTGCCTTGGATCGGTTCGCCATGCAGCCTGCATACTGCCGGTTTTCTCGACAGCGGTGGACAGCCAGCCCTGCGGATACTGGACTACAATCTTGCGAATCTTGCCCAATTCACCGCCCCGTGCCATATCGCGGGCCAGCTTCACCATCGGATAGCCGGTGTAATTATGCATCAGAGCGAACACTCTGCGGGATTTTCGGACAATCTTTTGCAGCTCTTTCGCCTCTTTGACGTTGAACGTCATCGGCTTTTCGCACATCACGTGGAAACCGGCATTGAGAAAATCCCTGGCGATGGGAAAATGCCAGTTGTTCGGCGTGGTAATCGAAACAAAATCAATCCGTTCGCCTTCCGGCAGTTTCAGCTCACCCTCAATCATCTGCTGATACGTGCCGTACACACGTTTTCTATCGAGCAGAAGCTCTCGTCCCATCTGTTTGGATTTGCGTGGGTTGATATCGAACGCCCCGGCGACCAATTCGATTCCGCCGTCCATACGCGAGGCCTTGCGATGCACTTCGCCGATAAACGC
>JAFGBG010000089.1 GCA_016933295.1 Sedimentisphaerales bacterium
AAAGTATTATTGAAAGACTACCTGTGATGGAAAATAAAGAAAAGATAGATATTCTGATAGATAAAAATGCCGCCGAGCAGCTATCCGGGGTTGACTGGGAAAAACTAAATGCGGCGATATCGGGCAGGTTGGACAAGACGCGGCAAAAAACTCCTCTTTTGAGAAAGTTCCCGACCTTGCTGAAAGCAGCGGCAACAATCGCCGCGGCGGCGACTGTGATTATTGCAGTGACAATATATATCGAAAAACCGCCCCGTAAGGGATTGGATAACGACGGGCGACGAGAGACGCGGAGGCAGGCGGAAGTCGAGTTTGTTAAAAGTAAAGGTTCGACTTCGGTTGAAATTCAGCCTGCTTCAGCCGGTTCGCTGGTGACGGTTGATATCGCGGCTGAAGGAGTCCTTGCCGAATGTAATGTCGAGATTTTGGAAAAGAACGGCGGCTTCGAGGAAAATACCGCCGGGCCGACGTGGATTATCATTAGCAGGCCTCAGAGTCTATATGCCGAAAACGGAACTAACCGTGACATGATGGATATTATGTACTTATTCTGATTGATACTATTGAAGAAAGGATAGAAAAATGAGAACGAGAAATTTTACTGTAATTATTATCGCGGCGATTATTTTTGCGGGGCTCTTTGCCGGTTCGGCACGGGCGGATAAACAGCAGTTGCAGGAAAAGCTCAGCAAAGATATCGGCATCAGGCTAAGCGATGTCACTATAAGTAATGCCCTGGACAGTATCGGGCAAAAAGCGGGAGTAAAGATTGTCTTGTCGGACGAGGCGGTCTGGAAACTGCCGTACGGCGAAGCGACGAGATTATCGGTATCGTTAAGCGGGCCTTTGGCAGATAGCTTAACGGAGATGCTCAATGCCTTCTTTATGCGATACGCCGTAGGAGAGGAGGAAGTGACTATCTATCCCAGGCCTGAGCTGGAGCATATCTTGGGCAGACCTTCGACGAAACAGTTGGAACTATTAAAGGCAATCTATACAAAAACAATTAATGTTTACTATCTTGAACAGGTCCAAAAATCCGTCAATGAGGCGATTGGAGAAGTAATCCTGATTTCGCCGATTGAAGTGCATGCGCAGTTGAACAATTTCCTGCGGCAGCTTGTTGGTAAAGATGCAATTTTTCAAAAGATTGACGCCCGACTTCGTCAGCCGCAGAATGTCGCTGTTAGACAGGTCCGTGAACAAGAGCCGAATGAGCCGGAGCAAAAGGAATATCTATTGCCGACGCCGGTGACGCTCGTTCAGCTTTTAAATCAGGTCGATACCGGCAATGGAGCGGAATATACGAAATGGTATATTTCCGGCATGGATTTCCCCGGACAAACCCCCGAGGTGCATGTTATCAATAATAACGAGTTTCGCACTTTAAGACTAAAGCAGAAGATTGATATTTCTTACAAGGAACAATCGCTCGATAAAATATTCCAGGACCTGGCGTCTCGTGCCGGTGTGCCTCTTGTCGTGATGCCTGGCTCGCAATTGCACGAACACGCATTATCGGCGAGTATGCAAAATATTGAAATTCACCAGGCTGTCAGAAATATCGCGGATATGGCCGGTGTGGGATGTGATATAAGGGATAGCATCATGCTTGAACTCAGGGATCCGGTTCCGGCGAAAACTCGAACTGTAAATAAAAAAGACAGCGGCAAAATACTACCTACGGAGGGATATGTCGGAAAAATAAGTATCCCCATGGAGGGCGGCAAATATTTCATCGAATTTATGCTTCGAGAAAGCGACCTGACGACGGAATTGAAAAAACTCCGGGACGAAAAAATGAAGGAGGTCCTTGATCAGGAAAATTAAAAATCAAATATTAAAAATCTGGAGTCCCCCTTCTTGCTTTCGCAAGAAAGCAGGGGGACGACTTCCTTAATTTTACATTTTACATTTTGCATTTTTATTTTAGGACAACTGTCTCCGTGGGTCCGAGCAGTTTGTATCGGATTCCCCGCCAGCGGACGATATTTCCAAAGGCCGATGTAATAATAAAAAACAGCAGTAATATGGACCATACCCATGAGAACAGGATGTCGGCCAGGCAGGCGGCAGTCATTTTACGCCGGTCTTTTGCCAGCAGCTTCCGAATCATTGTCTGCCGCAATATTGCTCGGATCATCTGAGCCGTGAAGAAAACAATTGGCAGGGCCAGCAAAATAACTTTTTCACTTTCTGTAAATTGCTTGTCGAACCACCGGACGCGAAGGACCAGCAACGCAATAACGGCCCCTCCCCACAGTCCCAGAACCGAATATAAAGAGCTGAACAGCCCGAAAAGCCATGTCCCCGGGGCGGCTACACGCGTAATTAGAAATTGCCGCCGGGCGAATTCGAAAAGCTGCCGCCATGTCGTCGATTCGTAAGATGCAACGAGACAGGCCGGCACGAAGGCCACACGTAAACCGATTTTTTTGACAGCACGGCTAAGAGAAAGGTCGTCGCTGAGAACTTTTGTCCATATTTTGTCGAGACCGACCCGGCGAAAAACATCGGTGCGAATCGCCATCGAGCCGCCCCATGCCTGGTTGAAAATAGTATTGCCGAGCAACTGG
>JAFGBG010000090.1 GCA_016933295.1 Sedimentisphaerales bacterium
TAGCGGGCCGCCTTTTTGAAATCGATATCGTCAAGATGCCTGGCCATCTGGTTTATCTGGTTTTGTTTGATATCCAGACCGAGTTTCTTTTGCGCTTTCGCAAGTTCCAGCCATAGCCGGCGCCACGTGCCGAATTTTTTCTGAGCGCCGAAAAGCTCGGCCATTTCCTTCGAGGCGTTCCTTTCCACGAGGGGACTGACATAAGTATCATAATTATTTTTCATATTTCCTACCTTGAGAAAATTAAAATGCAAAATGTAAAAAGTAAAATTAAGGAAGTCATCAGCCGAAGGCTGATTCCAAAACTTTCATTTTTGATTTTTAATGTTTGATTTTGTCTTTGTAACATATTCGGCCAATAGTTTTTCTATTTCCTGAATATCTTCATCGCTAAGGTTCCAATCCGACGCCGGGGCGGTTTCGATAATCTGACTCGGCTTCCGCGCCCCCACGATAGCGGCGGTAACTTCATCCCGGCGAAGGACCCAGCTTATGGCTAATTGAGCACAGGTTTTGCCGCTATGTTCGGCGATTTTTTTGAGCTGCTCGACCAGTTTCAGCGTTGCGCCAAATCGCGGCTCCTGGAAGTCGGGGTGTCTCTTTCTATGGTCGTCCGGAGCCAGAGACGCCAGACGCTGCGGACTGAATTTGCCGGTAAGCAATCCTCTTTGCATGGGACTGTATGCCAAGACACCCATCTCATTCTGCGCGCAATAATCCAGAAGCTCGTTTTCAACTTCGCGATGGAGCATACTGTAGGGCGGCTGGAGCGATACCGCCGGTTCGGTCTTTCCGATACGTTCGAGCTGCTCGATGTTGAAGTTGCTGACCCCGAGATATCGAACTTTGCCTTCATCTCTTAGTTTGAGCATCTCTTCCCAGGCTTCTTCGACGTCTTGATCCGGGGT
The DNA here is from genome assembly GCA_016933295.1 of Sedimentisphaerales bacterium. GTDB lineage: Bacteria > Planctomycetota > Phycisphaerae > Sedimentisphaerales > Anaerobacaceae > JAFGPS01. Next base: position 909 of record JAFGBG010000090.1, read on the forward strand.
GGGCCAGTGTATCTGATAGAGGTCTATTACTTCAAGGTCGAGCCTTTTGAGGCTGTTATGGCATTCGGTGCGGATACTTTCTTTTTTAAGGCAGGCCGCCTGTTCTTTTTTTTCATTCCAGGGTATGCCGCACTTAGTGGCTATAATCGGCTTGTGGTCGGTTTGTTTAAGTGCTTTTGCGACAAGCTCTTCGGAATGCCCGAGACCGTATGCCGGAGCGGTGTCTATCCAGTTTATGCCGGAATCGAGCGCTGCTATTATCGCGCCGACGGCTTCGTCATCGTCCTGCGGCCCCCACCCGAATTCCCACGGGCCGCCTATAGCCCATGTGCCAAGCCCCACCGTCGTCAGGACCAAATCTGTTTTGCCTAATTTGCGCTTCTGCATAGACAGCTCCTTTGATATCTGTGTCTGCTCATAACATATTATGATATTGACGGTTTATCAAGACTTTTGTACGTTTATAGAGCTGACTTTTATTGTGAATTTAAGGTAATCTATTACGGCGAAAAACAAAGGTTCTTATGAGAAAAAGCAGTTATATATCTCAGCATGTTCTTTTCGGATTGTTATTAATTTTGCTGTCGGTATTTTTCTATGCGCTGCACTTTGCCATTTTTAGAGATAAACATCATATATTTATCTATTTGCTCGGCGATATCGCTTTCGTTTTTATAGAAGTTTTACTCGTTACCTTGATAATACATCATTTGTTGAGTGAACGGGAAAAACGCGCCATGCTGAAGAAGCTGAATATGGTTATAGGGGCTTTTTTCAGCGAAGTGGGAACTCTTTTGCTTAAGTATTTCGCGGGATTCGATAGTAATGCCGAGAAGTTTTCGAAGCACCTGATTGTGGATAACGACTGGTCACCGGAGCATTTTACGCAGATGCAGGTTGTGCTTCAAAAACATAATTATCAAATTGACAGCCGCATCGGAGACCTGAGCGGTCTGCAAAAATTCATCGTCGAAAAGCGGGCTTTTTTACTGCGGCTGTTGGAGAATCCCAATTTGTTGGAGCATGATGAATTTACCGAGCTTCTCTGGGCCGTCTTTCATCTGGCGGAGGAATTATCCTGCAGGAGTTCTGTCGCCGGATTACCAGATACCGACTATCATCATTTGAGCGGAGATATAAAGAGAGCACACAGTTTATTGGTTCGCGAATGGCTCTCATACATGGAACATTTGAAAAGCGCATATCCCTATTTGTTTTCGCTCGCCGTCAGGACTAATCCATTCGATCCCAATGCTTCGGCGGAAGTCGGGTAAAGACATTAGCGATTGCGTTAAAATTAGTAGCGGCATACGGTATTACGTGCCGAGTTTGAATTTATATATTTCCTTCGAGCATATTGCTTCTTTGAGAAATGAAATCGGCACGTTCGGGAAATTCCTGAATTATTTGGGATCGGGTTGAGGTCTCGAGGGTATATGTATTGTTTTGATGTAATATTACTTTTTCAATTTGTCTGTTATTATCGAGATATATTAGTTCGGAGAAATCCTGTCCGTCGAGGAATTCCAGCTTGATCGTATAAGCGGCTCCACTCCCGGCGGCGGCATCGTCGCTTTGTTCGACGACGGATACGATTGTTGGAGTTATTTTCGCATCCGCATCAATTAAGTCAACGATGATTTGTTTTGTATTGCTTTCGATTATTTGATTGAAAAGCTGTTCGAGGAAAATATCCGGTATCGCCATCGGACTGAGACGATGTTTCGATTCGGTTTGCGTTAAAGTTTGCCTGACGGTCAAAATGTCGTTTTCCTCGAGAACTACTGTCGTTTTATTTATACCGGATGAGTTGTTTGTCTCGCTTTCCCAGAAAAACTTACCGAGATTGTTCGCGCATTGAAAGAGCATCGCTTGTTCACGAAGACCTTTTCTGTAAAAGTAGCTTGCTGCTTTTATATTGAATTCGGTATTCTGCCGCGAATCAATGAGAACATCGATCAGGAATCCGATGTTTTGGTTTTTTGAATCTTTAATCAGATAGTATGCCTGTCGGTCGCCCTCGTTTATAAGATTTTGAAGACCTTTATTTTTCATTGTCTCGACGGTTTCCGAGCCGGCTTCGAATAGCCGGTTGTCTTCGAAGTCGATACTGTCAATGATTCTGTTAAAGACCTCTTGAGCCGTATCAACGGTGTCGGCAATCTGGCGCACCTCGATGTTGAGCCGACGGTTATATGGTAATTCCGCCGTAGCTATAAAGAATTTTAGACCGAATTCGGGTTGCTCGATTTGTGCCCATTCGATTGAGAGTTCTTTTATCTGCTTCTGCCCGGTCTGTAGGATTATGCCGTTTATTTCGGCGGCTTTTTGTTCGAAATAAATCTCAGACCCGAGATCTTCGGCATTAAGCATATATAAACAGTAAACCCGCGCCGTGGGCCTGTCGGAATCCAGAGTAAAGTCGCTGCTTAGCGTGAAAGTGTTTCTCCCGAACTCCCACTTTTGGCCGCTTCGCCATCCGTTGCCGTGAGGCACGGGTATCGACAGACCCGTATGAGCCAGCTCGATCGGTTCGGTGAAAACAAGGGCGTTTTTAACCAATACTATTATATAGGCAGTAAGCAGAGCCAGTGCGAACAGGCCTAAAAGCACGATTTTATCGGCCTCGAATTTTTTCAGGTCAAGACTTTTCTTCATATACATATTAATAGTACTTAAACAGTGAGTATTTTGCAAGCATGCCTTTCGGGGCGTTTTTCCCTTTTGAAATAATCTCGCATGTTTTTGTAAAGAAGCTGTTTTGTTCATCGGCGGACAATTCATATATTTTATATGAGTCCTGAATAAAAAGTAGGTGCTGCAAACAAAACGGCGGCGGTTGCCGCAAAACTTAGTAAAATTAAAATTAACTATTGCACCGGACTTAGATACAGGAGAGGTTGAAATGAATGAAATGGTGACGCTTCCCGAAGAGAAGATGGATTTGGTCCTGAAAACCGTAATCGAAGAAAAAGTTCCCTCCATTATGTCTTATTTATCCAGGGGCAAATGGCACGTTGCAAAAGTGCTTTTGACGGAGCTTGCCGGAAACCGGCTAAGTGTCGAGAGTGTCCGTGCGAAGAAAAAACAACGCCCGATAAATATACAAGTCGCTCAGCCTGTCGGAATCTCATTTAAGCATGAATACGGCAAATTTGTTTTTGATACGACCGTGACGGCTCTCGAACCCTCGCCGCATGTGGAAGATGACGCCGGCTGTGGCGGCAAAATAGTGCTTTCAGCGCCTGAGAAGATACAGGTGGTTGAAAGAAGAAGTTATTTTCGAGTCGAAGTTCCTCAGTCGCTTAAAGTTAAGGTTCTGCTGTGGCATCGTGTTGCTTCACACGAGGCACAGACTCATACCGGCAGGACGGAGCAATTGCACAATTGTTGCCAGGGCAGGCTTCTTGATATTTCCGCCGGTGGCGCACAGATCGAGGTGCCGATTCAACAGTCGTCGAGTTGTCCCAAATCCTCCGGGCAAGAAGACGAGCCTGAACAGAATGCGGAATCCGAATCGGGAAAAACGAATTTCAGAAAGGGGCAGTTTATCGGGGTCAGATTCACTCCTATGCCCTATGAAACGCCGTTGACATTCAGCGCCCAGATAAGAAGTATTCTGCCGACGGCGGACGGACGAAGCATATCGCTCGGATTGCAGATTGTCGGTCTTGAGGCCAGTCCCGAAGGCCATAAGGTTCTGACAAGGCTGATTGCCGTCGTCGGGCGATATTATCAGATGAATCAGTCCGGCGCCAGACAGATGGATAAAGAGCCGATTACTAACGTGGGTTAAGCTTCGGACGATATCCGTATTTATTGATTTTGCTGAGGTTGGATTACCAGTTTTGTATTTGATCGCAGACTCGGTATCTTGTAATAGAGCCATTTCCCGAAGCCCGTTAGGGCAAATCCGCAGAAAATCAGCATTAAAGCCGCCTGCAGATTCCACCAAACAAAAGCCAGCAGTAAAAGTGTTTTGATAAGGTCTGAAAATGGTTTTTTGCCCTTGAGATATTGGTTCAGAACGTGCGGGTATCTGATTCTGCTGACCATCAGAATTGCGGCCCCCAGGGCAAAAAACGGCAGAGAGAACACTATCGTAACGCTTAGCATGGAGAGTATTTCCATGTGTTTCTGCTGAAAGATAATCATGCTGACTACTACACCGGCGGCCGCCGGGGTCGGCAGGCCGACAAAGCTCATGTGAGCGGATGTATCTTCCTCGTTTTCCACGTTAAATCTGGCCAGTCTTATAGCGGCACAGCTTACGTATGCCGCTGCTGTTACCCAGATAAAACGCTGTATAAAACTCTCATTATAATAGCTAATCCATACCGTCAGGCTGGATTCCAGAACGTTTAACATCATAAACGCCGGCGCGACGCCGAAACTTATAATATCGCAGAGGCTGTCGAGCTGGCCGCCGAAACTGGAGGTATTCTGGCTTATCCGCGCAAGCCTGCCGTCGAGCATGTCGGCGATCATTGCCATTAGAATCAGATAACCGGCTAATGCAAAATGGCCTTTGCTGGTAACAACGATTGCCGCAAAACCGAAAATGCCGTTGAGAATCGTAATTAACGACGGCAGAATCGTAATGTACTTGAGCCTTTGTTTTCGTACCCGTCGCAATAAACTTTTTTTATCGGAGTCGGTTTTCATTGCCGGAATTCCTCGTATTTTATAAGCGGCGTAAGACCTGCTTTAACTTTGTCGCCTTTTTGGACCAGACACTTAACCTGATATTTGGGATCGGCCGAAAGGCGGTCTGTGGCGGACTGCAAAGCTATGTAAAGTTCCGTTCGTGAACCGTATTTTATCATGCCGAATTTATCACCGGCGGCGAATTCCTCTCCGGCGCTCGTCTCGCAGACGATTCGACGGGCTATCGCACCGCTGATTTGCCTGACGATGAGTCGATTTTGAGGCCTGTCCGTTCTTGTTAAACTCAGGTTGTTCGACTCATTTACACGGGACGATTCCGGATTCATCGCATTTTTGTATCTGCCTTTTTCATACGTGATTTTTTCGACTTTGACATTGCATGGCATCCGATTGATATGTGTGTTGAAGATACTCAGGAATATCCCTATCCGCAGAGCGGGCCCCTCGATGAATCTGTCGTTCTCGACGATTTCGATGTCGGTTATTCGGCCGTCGGCGGGCGCAAGAAGGAGATTCGTATCCGAGGGACATTCTCGAAAAGGATCGCGGAAAAAAGCCAGCGCCAGAACAAAAATTCCGCCGCCGATTACTTCTGTGAAAATAAAGGCCCACGGCGGCAGAGATGCTCGTGCTGCAACGGCAAAGACGACCATTCCGAGCAGCACAATCGCCGGAACGATAACCATCTGAGGCCAGCCGTATTTTGTCAGCGGAATTCTCATAATAAGGTCAAATATTAAAAATCAAGGTGACAAACAATAAAACCAAAATATTCAAGAGTTATTCAAACTAATACAACCTGCAAGGCAAACAAAAAACTGCCCTTAATCTACGATTCATATATTGTAATTTTTATATTTGGTTTTTGCATTCGATTTTTTTTAATTTATTGGATGTGCGGCGATCCTGAGACGCATAAAATTTAAAAAGGCCGATCCTGTGGTATCGGCCTTTTGAAGGAGGGTGATGATATATGAATAAGGCTTACAATGCTTTCTGTTTTTAAAGAGGTTATCACATCGTTATAAAAACTTCCGTGCGAAACCAGCCAAATACTTCCTGCCCCTGTATCTGTATATATATAGACGCCAAAGAGTCCGAAAAGTTGCGGTTTTTTTTGGAAAAATTCAAATTTTTTTACAAAAATTGCGTTTTAGCACTAAAAAGGCCGGTCCGAATTAAGCCGGCCATAATTTTTATTCGAGTTTTTCGGTATTTTTGTCATTATTGACTTTTTGAACGAGATATATTGTCACGGACGGATTTCTTCTGAAAAAGTAGTGTCGAATTCCTTTTCAAACCACTCTTTGGCGATTTCTGTCAATTCTTCGCCGCTCCGATAAGATGAATCGCTGTTGACGGCGGCACTTTCGGGGCGATATCATTTTTCGGGCTGTTACGGCAGGCCGGTTTCATCGATTATGATGATTTTGTCGGCGGTCAGGTCATAACCCTGATGATACGAGAAGCTCTCAAAAAGCTCTTTCGTTGAAAAAACGCTTGAATTGTTGCCCGAAAACATCCCCGGCTGTGTTGTTCCGGCATTTGCACGGTCAATGGGAGCTTTTACCTGCCGTTGTCTGCAAATTGAAGCGCTTCGTCTGATTATTACGAGGGGATTCGGTGTGAAAATGCGACAAAAAATCTCCGCGGCGGATAATATAATCCTGAACTTATTTTTATATCGTCTCTTATAAAACACGTGCTGGCCTTGACGTACTCGTAAATAGCGGATAATCTCAAGCTCTCAACGTATTCTTGACGAAAACAAGAACGTGAACGTATATTGCGTATCACTTGTTATTGTTTGAATACGCAATATACGCGATTCAGTAAGAGAATCCGCCCCCGTTGCCGATTTCCGAGGGGAACAGACGGGGCCTGGTGTGGTGAGCTATGCAGAGACCGGATATTTTTCGACTGGTTTTATTTATTTTGTTTTTCAGTGCCGGAGCGGCGTCGCTCGGCGTCTCGGTTCTCTGTGAGGATTTATTTGAATACTATCAAAATCGCCAGTTGGTTGAAGCTACACGTCAATCTCTTGAGAAGCTCAAATCTCTCAACGATGCCTATAACATGAATCTTTCCCTGCTGGAGGAAGATCCCAATCATCTTAAGCGCCTGGCGCCCGCGGCGCTCGGCAGTGAGTCGTCGGATCCGAATACGGTTAATCCAAGAGTGACGGCCCGTCAGTTGGCCGCAGCTCGGAAGGCCTTGACCGACCCGAATTCCGAATCCATTGAGCCGGTAATACCCGCCTGGCTGATACGCAGCAGCGAGCCTCGGAAACGAATGACGCTGTTCTTTTCCGGCATAGCCTTGATACTCATTTCGTTTATTTGTTTCAGACCCACCAAATAAACTGACTTATGTATGGTTTGCTGGATGTTTTCTTGCTATCTACGGCAAATTAAATATACTTAATATCGTTTTTTGGGATGAAAAAAATATCTGAAAGAGAAAGAAATGGCAGATAACGATAATCAAACAAACGAAAATACGCGTCGGGATTTTGTCCGGCAGATTGTAGTCGATGATATAGAGTCAGATAAATGGGGCGGCCGGGTGGTGACGCGATTTCCGCCGGAGCCGAACGGGTATTTGCATATAGGTCATGCAAAGAGCATTTGTCTGAATTTCGGCATAGCGGCGGAATTCGGCGGCCGTTGCCATCTGCGATTCGACGATACAAATCCGGAAAAAGAGGAGCAGGAATACGTCAACTCCATAATCGAGGACGTTCGCTGGCTCGGCTGGGACTGGGGCGAGCATTTGTATTACGGCTCGGATTACTTCGAGAAGATGTACGAGTACGCCGTGCACCTCGTTAAAAAGGGCAAAGCTTATGTCTGCGACCTGACGGCCGAACAGACGAGGCAGTATCGCGGCACATTAACCGAGCCGGGCAAAGACAGCCCCTATCGCAATCGCAGCATCGAGGAAAATCTGGACCTCTTCGAGCGAATGCGAAACGGCGAATTTTCCGACGGCTCGCGAACGCTGAAGGCGAAAATCGATATGTCGCACCCGAACCTGAATATGCGCGACCCGGTTATGTACCGCATCGTGCATGCAAGCCATCATCGCACCGGCGATAAATGGTGCATCTACCCGATGTATGACTGGGCGCATGGGCTGGAGGATTCGGTCGAGGAAGTGACGCATTCTATCTGTACGCTCGAATTCGAGAACCACCGCCCTCTTTACGACTGGTTTCTCGATGAGCTTGATATTTATCATCCTCAGCAGATAGAATTCGCCCGTCTGAATTTGAACTATACGGTGATGAGCAAACGCAAACTCCTGCAACTGGTCCGTGCCGGACACGTTTCAGGCTGGGACGACCCGCGAATGCCGACTATCTGTGGGCTTCGCAGACGCGGCTATTCGCCCGAGTCACTGAGGGAATTTTGCCGCAGGATTGGAGTCAATAAATTCAACAGTACGGTTGACATCGCGCTTTTGGAACATTGCCTCAGGGAAGATTTGAACAAAACTTCGCCGCGTGTGATGGCTGTGCTTAGACCGCTCAAGGTGGTAATTACCAACTATCCCGAGGGCCAGGTCGAAGAGCTTGAGGCCGTAAATAATCCGGAAGACCCGAAGGCCGGCACGCGGAAAGTGCCGTTCTCACGCGAGCTTTATATCGAGCGGGAAGATTTTATGGAAGAGCCGCCGAAGAAATTCTTCCGCCTGGCCCCCGGACGGGAAGTGCGGCTGCGTTACGCGTATTTCGTTACCTGCACGGATGTGGTTAAAGATGATAAAGGCAATATTATCGAGCTGCATTGCACTTACGATCCCGCCACGCGTGGCGGCGATGCCCCGGACGGTCGCAAGGTAAAATCCACGCTGCACTGGGTTTCCGCCGAACGAGCGCTCGAGGCCCAGGTTCGACTTTATGATAGTCTTTTCACAAAAGAAAATCCCGACGACGTAGCCGAGGGCGAGGATTTTACGGCTAATCTGAATCCGAATTCGCTGGAGGTCTTATCTTCGTGTATGGTTGAGCCTTCTCTGGCGTCTGCTGCGCCACTCAGTCGCTTTCAGTTCGAGCGTTTGGGATATTTCTGCGTCGATCCCGAGAGCGCCGAAACCAACCTGATTTTCAACCGAACCGTCGGCCTGCGCGATACATGGGCAAAAATCCAGAAAGCACAGAATGTGTAGTCACTTGTTTTGCGTTTTGTATTTTTGATTGTTCAGCAATTTGGCAAGTTTTTTGTCTTTGACTCTCCGCGCAATCTCGACTGCCGTCATACCATTGTGCGCCTTCACCTGCGGATTGGCGCCATGATCAAGCAGCATTTGTACGATATCATCATACCTGCATACTACGGCATACAAAAGAGGAGTAATACCCCACGCGTCAACCGCATTTACATCCGCGCCGTTTTTAATAAGGAGCCTGACGATATCAATGTGGTTCCAGTAACATGCGGCATGTAAAGGTGTATCGTTTGTAGTAAATGCCAGTTTCGGAGGAGGGGCCACTTGAATTGATCGATTAGCTCGTTTTGCCCGAAGTATTGCCTGCTCCATATCGAACCTTTTTAGTTCAAACTCCATGGGATCCGTGTCTTTGCTAATAAGCAAATCTATATCAATAGTGTAGCCGGAAGCCATACTATTCGGATTTGAGCCGCATTCGAGCAAGAGCAATGCAATATCCTTGTTTCCTCTTACGACAGCCCAGTGTAAAGCTGTCTCGCCCCAGCGACCTTTTTCATCTATGTCGGCATCGTGATTCAGGATAATTTTCGCAATATCAGCGTAATCCAGATAGGCAGCAAGCTGCAAAGGACTTTGCCCGAATCTACCGGTAACGCTAAGCTGCGCGCCATGTGTCAAAAGGTACTCAACCGCTTGTGGATTATTGCCGCGAATGGCGGCAAATAACGGAAATTCGCGATGAGCCTGAAAATTTGCCGTTTCTGGATCGTTTTGAATTATTTCAGCGAGGCGCTCCATATCACCTATCCAGGCTATATCAGAAATTGTATAAGCGGGTTTAAATGTTAAAAGAAAAGCTGCAACTTCTTTGCAGCGGTTAATTCTGTCTGATTGTAGATGATATGCATCTTCATTCCATACTGGAAAAACTGCATAATCGAACGGAGTCTTCCCTTCTCTTGATTTTGCATTTATGTCGGCGCCTTTCGCTATCAGTAGCTTTACGGCATTCAAACGACCCTCCTTTGACGCAAGATGGAGGGGAGTTGCGCCAATTCCGTTTTCAACGTTTATTTCCGCGCCGTGATTGAGAAGTAATTCGATCATTTTGGTATCGTTAGTAGCAGCGGAAGAATGCAGTGCCGTAAGGGCATAATTATTTCCATCCCTCCAATTGACGTCTGCACCATATTTGATTAGCAACTCTGCCATTTCCGGGCTGTTTGCATAACGTAAAGCGCGGGGATTATCCTTAGGGCTGGCGCCATGGGAAAGAAGGAGCTTAACGATCTCGTTGTGACCTCTGCTAAGCGCCGTGTATAAAACGGGCGTCGAACCAGCTTTATGAGGCCGCTGTGTATTTGCGAGTTGACCTTTTTTATTCAGCATGGAACGAACAGTTTTAATGTCCCCATCCTGTACTGCTTTAATGAAACGCGACTCATCATCCCGGAGAAAGATAAAAACAATGATTGCGATACAGACCAGGACGACTGAAGCTGTAAGCCATTTTTTAGCTTTCATACCGCAGTCTCCTTTGTTTTTCCCGCTTTGAATAAAATTGTTACTATTTGAACAGAATCATTCTGATAGAAGCGATCAGAAGAAGAAAGCCGAATGCTTTTCGAAGTATATTGTCCGGTATTTGCACGGCGAATTTCGCTCCAATCAAGCCGCCGAAAAAGAATCCAGCGCATATAAGAGCGGCGATTTTCAGATCCGCAAAACCCGCCCTGTAATACGTCCATGCGGCGAGCAGGCCGATCGGCGGGACCATCAATGCCAGCGTTGTACCCTGGGCCGTACGTTGAGGGAGATTGAAGAAAAGAACCAGTGATGGTATTATGATTATCGCTCCGCCGATTCCAATCAGCCCACTGACAATACCTGAAATCAAACCCAGCAGCAGATAAAAAATTGTATTCATTGTGAACGCCTTTTCGAATGAGATTAACAAAACTATTTGCCGAACAGCTCGATGAATTTTTCTTCGATATCTGGATTTTCGCAAAGTGTCTGCCCGATGAGAACCGCTCGAACGCCTGCTCTCATCAGCTTTTCGACATCGGCCCTTGTTTTTATGCCGCTCTCGGCAACAAGCTCTTTCGTGTTATCGAGCAGCCCGGCCAGGCGGCTGGTCGTATTCAGATCCACCTGCATCGTGGATAAATCTCGATTGTTGATTCCCAGAACGCTGTATCCTTTTTTCGGAAAGCCTATCATGCTGCGAACCGCCATCAGCGTATCGGCGTGATGAACCTCCAGAAGGACAGTCAGGCTCAGCTCGGCGGCGGCTATCATCAGGTCCATAAGCAATCCGGGCTTGAGGGCTTCGGCGATTAATAGTATGGCATCGGCGCCGGCGGCGCGGGATTCGTAAACCTGCCACAGGTCGATAATAAAATCTTTGCGCAGGACCGGCAAATCCACGGCCCGCCGGACCATCTCAATGTATTCGAGGCGGCCCTGAAAATATTTTTCGTCCGTAAGAACGCTGATTGCGTCGGCGCCGCATTTTTTATATATCTGCGCGATCGAGACGGGATCGAAATCCTCGCGAATAAGGCCCGCCGAGGGCGAAGCCTTTTTTACCTCCGCGATGACGTTTATGCCGCGGACGCTCGGCTTAGTGACGGCTTTGTAGAAATTGCGGCACTTCGGCATCTCGCGAACCTGCTCCTTCAGCTGTTCGAGGCTCGTCTGGGAACGCCGGGACTGGACCTCGATTTGCTTGTCGGCTATGATTTTATCTAATATATTCGCCAATTTCGATTATCCCGCCATTTTGACATAGCCCATGCGCAGCTCATTGAGTGTATTGGACAAAACGGTTTGTTCTTCCTTGGTCAGGTTACCTTTTGTTTTCTCCTGGAGAGTTTCGAGCATGTCTATATTGTATTTTGCAAGTTCCAGGTCAGGCTCTTTATGCTCCTGCCCTTTTATTTGCAGCAGCCCCAGGGCAAACAGCGCCTGCGTTGTGAGCATGCTGATTAAAGCGGCAAAATTTCCCGGCGGCAGCTGGCCGCGACCTTCTTGTTGCTCCTGGGCGTTTTCCTCTTCGGCCTTTTCCTGTGCCGCTAATATTTCCTTTTCTTTCTGTGCCTCCTGCTTCCAGTCTTCATCGACTATGATTTTTTTCTTTTGGTTTTCTTTTGATTCGGCCATAATTGAAGGACTCCATAAGGATTTCTGTTTTTTTTATTTGTGATATTTCTTCATACTTCTGTCGAGATCTCGTTTTTGGTCGCGTTCGGTGATTGTCTGTCTTTTATCGTATTGCCTCTTGCCTTTGGCGAGTGCCAATTCTATTTTTGCCAGGCCCCTGTCGTTAAAATACAGCCGCAGCGGCACAAGGGTGAATCCCCGCTGTTCGAGTTTTATCGTAATCCGGCGGATTTCACTCTTGTGCAGCAGCAGCTTTCGTTTTCTTGTCGGTTCATGCTGGCGATTTCCACCCTGCTTGTATTGGGAAATGTTTGCGCCGACCAGCCAGCATTGTTTGTCTTCCAGCCTGGCGTACGAGCCGCTCAAATCGGCGGCCGACTCACGCAGTGATTTGACCTCGGTACCCAGTAACGAAAGGCCGGCTTCGTACTTATCGACGAACTCGAAGTTTCGATAAGCCTTTTTATTGACCGCTACGGCACTTTTTTTGTCGTTATTTTTTTGAGGTTTCGCTGCCATACGAACTATAATAGCGACAATCGTATAATATTGCAATATTTCCGCCGCTTCAAAACGGGCATTGATTGGCTATAAGTATTAAAAAAGCGGCCTTACGCTATCAAGCATAAAGCCGCTTGTCTAAATTATTTTAACGCGATTTTGCGATCGGTCGAATAAGTGTTCTTTTTACGGACCACTTTTTTGCCGCAACGCATCAATAATCGCGCACGATAACCATATCTTCGCCGACCATATACTGGTCTGAGCCGCTGACCTTCACGTTGTAAACCTTGCCGACATATGGCATTGCTCTGGTCGTGATGCTCTTTACGGCGACGGTGCCGTTTGCTGTTTTCAGGTTCAGGCCGCTTCTGAGCTGCTGTGCCTTTACCCATTGTCCGGATTCCAGCATGAACAGGTGCGATTCGGCGACGCTGATGCAGTTTCCGCTATCGAGCACTATATCGCGAACCTCGAAAGTGCCTTCATGCACTTCGAGCTTTTCGATTGAAGCCGAAGCGAGCGAGCTGACCATTTGCCCGGCTGCGACATTTGAAATTTGAACGGCGGAGCCGTTAATCCAGACCGGGGTCTCAGCCAGGAAGCAGGAACGACCTTTTGTTCCTGATCCGCCGCCTTCCATATCAGTTACGAGTAATGAGTCTGAACTGCCGAAAGGCCTGGCTTGCAATGTCGGAATAGTACCGTATCGGCTGTCTGCGGTTGCGCTGGTAACATAGGTGTAGATATTGTCGTCGTTGACGCCGCAGGCAGGAGATTTTTCCTGATCGACGTGGATGTCGAGAAACAGGACGTTTTGCGAATCTTTCTGGTGAGACGGCGAATTGCCGGCACCGACTGCTTCTCTACCACCATCGGGATTGTAGAGACTTGAGAAATTTGTAATTGCTTCTGCAGGATCATACGACGGTCCGGTAATATATGGGTTCCTGTCCGCCAGAACCGCTAAGCCCGGATCGCCCGAAGCTTGCAGTGCGTAGCTATTGTTGAACGGCAGGTGATAGGCATAGCTGCAGTGATCGAGCGGACTTTGGCCGAAATCCCAAAGCTGAGTAATTTCCATATCGAGCGCACCGTCATCGACGGGATTGTATTCCGTAACTCCTGAGTCGCTCTTACAGACGAATGATTTTGCCGTAACTTCACTGTACTTGATCAGCAGGAACAAGCAGGATGTGATGGTCACGGTTCCGCCGCTGTTATCGGAGGCTAACTGATACGCCTGGTATCTGTTGGCGCCCATATAGTTGGGAATCTTGCTGCCCCATGTACTCGACCTGCCGCCGGCACGCGGAAAGTCCTCGTCGTTCTCGTTTGCATAAAGCATCATAGCCTTGCCTAAGCCGGAGAGATTCGTGCCGCAAATCATCCTAAAGGCGATTTGCCGCACCTTCGCCAGAGCAGGCATCAGAATGCCCATCAGCAGAGCGATGATCGCGATAACGACCAGCAGCTCGACCAATGTAAAACCTTTCTTTTTCATAATATTCTCCTTCATTAATTCGAGATTCGCAGTAACGACCTGCTTTAAAGCACAATTTTTTTGGATTTCTTATAAAAATGCCGAACGCTACACGATGAAAACGCCAGACATCTAAGACTTTTTACTCTTTTTGCGAATCTCCTTAGTTATTTTTCTTGCTTTAAAACGGCCGATAAAATTCCAAAAAACCGGTTAGTGCCGATAAAATCCATCATTATGTTATTAAAAGACACAAGCATTTTGCCAACTCAAGAACTCAAAACAAACTAAAGTTTCTTTCGCGGCAGGTGGGTTTAAGATATGATATAGAAACAAAAAATTATGATGACGATAAATAAAATATAATAAACGTACTAATTAAACCTACCTACATCTTCATTAAAAATACCATAAAACTATTTTATTGTCAACGAAATTTCGGCAAATTCACCTAAGTTTCTTGAAAATATCTTCAAATTGTTTAATATGCCCATTTTAAGCTTGGAAAGACGGCTATGAATACTCGGAAAACCTATGAAAATACGGAAAAATTGCTGAAAACATACGGCCAGCAGCACCTTCTTTCGTTCTGGCCCGAGCTTGATTCCGCCCAAAAAACGGCAATTCTGGCTCAAATCCGGCAATTGGATTTTGAAAAAATTCAGGATTGGATTGCTAAATATGTCATAAATTATGAGCCTTTCGCATTAAAAGCGGATTTAATCGCCGCCTCGTCTTACGCCCCCGAGCCTGTTGATTCGCAAAATCGGCAAAAATACGCCGAAGCCGTTGAGTTGGGCAAAAAATTGATAAGCCGGGGTAAAGTAGCGGCCTTTGTCGTAGCCGGCGGTCAGGGAACAAGGCTCGGTTTCGACGGGCCTAAGGGCAATTTCCCCATAAGCCCGGTTAAAAACAAGACGCTTTTCCAGATATTCGCCGAAACTATTTCCGCCGTTTCGGCAAAATATCAAACTACCTGCCCGTGGTATGTAATGACAAGCCCCCTGAACCACGCCGAGACGGTCGAGGTTTTTCGCTCGAACGACTATTACGGCCTGAAAAAAGAGAACGTTTTTATCTTCCAGCAGGGTACTTTGCCCAATTTCAGCCGGGACGGCAAAATTTTGCTCGCCGACAAGGCCGAGATTGCCTGTTCGCCGGACGGCCATGGCGGCAGTATTAAAGCCCTATGGCAAAGCGGAGCCGTCGAGGATATGAAAAAACGCGGCGTAGAATTCCTGAGCTATTGGCAGGTGGATAATTCCCTGATAAATATTTTCGACCCGTTGTTTATCGGCCTGCATGTTCTCGATGAGGCGGAAATGTCGTCGAAGGCATTAATCAAGACCGGCCCGATGGAAAAGATCGGCAATTTCTGCCTGATAGACGGCAAAGTTAATGTCATCGAATACAGCGATTTGCCGGACGAGCTGGCCAAGAAGAAAAATCCGGACGGCTCCTATGTCTTTCAGCTTGGCAGTATCGCCATTCACATTATCAGCCGCAGCTTCGTGGAAAAGCTCAACGCAGGGGTGCTTTCTCTGCCGCTGCACAGGGCCGAGAAAAAAATCCGGCACATCGACAAGCAGGGAAATTTCGTCGAGTCCGAAGGAATCAAACTCGAGAGTTTCGTTTTCGACGCCCTGCCGCTGGCCTCGAATTCGATAATTCTTCAAACCATTCGCAGCGAGGAATTCGCCCCGACGAAAAACGCCACCGGCGTTGACAGTGCCGAGAGCGCCCGGCGGATGATAGTCGAACGTGCCGCGAGCTGGCTCGAAGCGGCGGGCGTGACGGTCCCGAGAAAAAAGGACGGCTCGCCCGATTGCGTTCTCGAAATCGCGCCGAGCTTCGCGCTGGAAAAAGAAGATATCAAATCGAAACTTGACCGGATTCCCCCCATAAAACCCAAAGACAAACTATACCTCGAATAAACTGTTGGCTCAACCGACCCGGCACATGGCAACCCGATATGGATATATATTCTAAAGAGATTCTGCCTTTGTTATTGTTTTTCTTCGCCAGACAGCGGTTTCTCTGCGTAGGACAAGAATACCTGCATTTACCGGTCCGCGGGAAATTCTTCGTACTCATATATAAAAAAGAGTGCCATCATTGTTAATGACAGCACTCTTAGTGATAAGCTCTCTTTTTTAAATGAGACGTTTCAAGTCGTAAATTTTACGGTTATTGTGCTATATAAAGTACTCTAATATCATCCATTAACAAAACGCCTTCGCTTCCGGCACCGTTTTTATCCAGGCCGATTACAAGCTGCGTGACGTTAGCCGGATTGATATTAAAGTCCGCCAGAGATATTTCTACGTTTTGCCATTCTGCCAGTGTCAGATCTACGTTACTTATCGCTAACTTGGAATCATTCAGCTTGACGTACAACTGCTCCGTTCCGGCATTGTTCGGATCGCCATAGAACCAGATACTCAGAGTATTAAGACCACGCTGAGTCCAGTTACTTCCCAGTGAGGTTGCACTTGAAGACAATTCCACTTCTGCATAGCTTGCAGTGGTGGTGTTATATACCAACGGACCGGACTGATTGCCGTTGTGTACTATATCGGTCTCAACGAAGTGCTCACCATTGGCAAAATCAGGGGCAGGGTAACCAATGGTGGAACCGTTGACGTTAGGATTGGCATAGCCGTCCGACCACGTCAAATATATCCTGTTGCTGCCATCATCGTCTTCATTAATGTCGTTATACGCCTCGAAATCATCGATAACAACATAATCACCCGAGGTAAAGCTCCAGACTTTCCCAATCCATGGACTATTCGGATCCGCATTATTGACTTCATCGACGCGCCAGTAATAGGTCGTATTCAGCTCAAAAATACCGGGATTGAAACTCTCGGTACCCAGCGGCTGTGTGACTTTGTATTCAGGTGAGCTTGTGTCGGCATCTCGTACGGCGTTCGGATCAGTCCCGAAGAATACCAGGTGCTGGGAAGCATAGATACCGGAATTCCAGCTTAGAGTCTTCGTCAGATCGATGTCCGTAGCGTCATTGGCCGGAGACGCACCATAGGCATTTACAGGCAGATAGGGTGACAGGTAGCAGCCCCGTATGATTTGCTGATCCCGGATGCCGGCGCCCTGCCATGCAACCTGGCAGAAATCCCAATCGACACTGACCCATATACCCATGATGTAGTATTTATTGCCGCCCACCAATGAGACTGGATTTGAACGTTGAGAGAATGCGTAACCGCCGAGATTTCCCCAGACAGGCTCGAAAGCAAGGATCTCGACATTGTCAGGATCTTCGTCCGTGCTTAGCCATAATTCGCCCTGGCCGGCAGAGCATAACCAGAACGTATATTCCCCGGTCAACGGCACATAGAGCCAGCCGGAAAGTTGGCCACCGTAATTAGCAAGGGCATAGGCATCGGACCCGGTGTCGAACGAAGTTAGCGTTTCGGTTACGGTCGGATTATTAGGATAACGAGTATCGTTCTTCAGGACATCCAAATCGTTGTTGGAAGTAACATCCTCCCATATATCCTTATCGATCGCCCCTAAATCCGCAGGTGAAGTGTTAAAGCTCCATACATCGCCGGTATGTGTGGCGGTGCCTTCGGATGTATCGATCCGCCAATAGTAGGTTTTATTGAGTTCGAGCATACTGGCAGGATCATAATTGGGATCTGTAATAGCACCTTTATCCGTCCCGCCGATTCCGGCCTGTACGGACTCAAGATTATCACCGAAATACACATGATACGAAGTCGCATCCGTGGCTGGATACCAACTCAGTATGACATCCGGATCAAGGTAATTTGCATCGGCAAACAAAGCCCCGTTGACCGGCATGGGATTAGAGGCGGTTCTCGGAGGGACATAGAAGCTCCAGACCGGCCCTTTCCAGAGTTTCTCCGGATTGAGTTCGTTGACCTCATCTACCCGCCAGTAATAAGTCTTATCTACCATAAGACCCGTCGGATAAGGTTCTTCAGAACCTACGAGAAAGAAGCCCTCAGTGGTTGAGCCGAGGTAGGTCTGTTCATTTGCTGTAGCGTTATTGACATCTTCAAAAGTCTCGCCGAAGTAAACATTGGAAGAGGATGACATCATGCCGGGAACCCACTCAAGTCTCACCTGGGCAGAGGGAACTGTTTCCCCGTCATCCGGTACAGGCTCCGTGGCTTCCGTTATCGGATTAATCGCAGATATCATGAAGCCGGCAACAATCGCATACGGGTTATTCGCACCCGATTGTTCGACTGAGTTTTCATTGGGGTAGGATTCCAGGATTATGGTGCCGGTATCATCCGCCTGGGCCGTACCAATATAGCGGTTGGAGGTTTCGTCTACAGGCGGGGTTCCATTATTTGTATAAGTCGTAAGACAAAAGACACCGTTAGCATACCAGTCCGCGATACGATCACCTGCGCTGCCTATGTCCCAGGCCCAAATAGTGATTTCGTAGGATTCATTGGCTTTTAGACCCTCTAAAGTAATTCTGATTCCGCCCGGACGAGCGAAGATGTGATCACGATATAAGAGTTCATAAGGTATTCCGGTCGGTGACCATCCGCCGCGATCTCGCAAGTTCCAGGCAGGGGCTGTGGTGACGCCTAATGAGGGATCAGGGTCAATGAGTGCAAGAGTAACGGTAATACCCTTGAAGGTATTGCCGCTGTCTTCCGTGGTGAAGGCGATAAAGCCCGGCTCCACTTTTGAGGCCACATGGTCCGCACCCCAATCCAGCTTCAGGAGCGGATAAGATGCTTGTGCCGTATTTAGGCCGAGACTGCCGCAAATAATAACAAGCATTATTGCTGACAGACTTACAAAACTTTTTCTAAACATGATTTTACCTCCTACAAAAAGTTATGAACACAAAATATTAACATCACCACCACAGGTGTGAAACTTCCGCGAGAATAAAATAAGCCGCACTTTGATCATATATCGAAACATCATTACGCCTGACAAACCAAACTGCCCTCTGCACTCCTTGTTGCCATAAATTAAAAGTTACGGCATCTGCTTTTAGACGATTTCGGTATTACAATACCTATAAAACCATAAAATATGATATTGTTTCAATATCTGTTATCTTCACCAAAATAGATATCCTGCCTTTAATAACTTCATATAAAACAGCCGATAATGATTTTCTTTTCCACTACATTCTATCCTTTTGGGTCAATATTAATGTGGGACGTATAAAGTGACACCAATCGTTTTGGCTCCAATATTCTGCCTCCTCCGTCTGGCTATCGGTGACCACCAGACTCAGAAAACGGTCCTCTACATGAAGAGGTATTTGGATATCGAACATCTGTCCTGTTCTAATATTGTATTCATGAAATCGTACATGACCATCGACCAGTATCCAGAGGTCGATTTCTCCCAATTTAGGAATAGAATTCACGGGCATTCCGGCCCTCGCCGTGAACCGCGATATCTCAATACCCGGCAAGGCATGGCGCATGGGATCCAGGGCAAAAGTAAGACCACAGTTGGCATGCATGGAAATACCAGGACTGTCGATGAGTTCCCTGGTATTGAGAGATCCTATCTCCTGTGTGGCATATTGCCAACCATTGTTGACATTCCACTTGATCATGCCATCGGTATCAGGGCATTCCGTAAATACATTTCCCTCCGAACTGATAATACAAACAGCCTTCCCTGCGTCCGGTATAAATACCCCATCTATATAGGGAATATTCAAACTTGGTATAAACTGAGGTGAAGGTGCAAGATGGTAATAGGCAGGCGTATATTCCTGATTGCCTGGTCGCCATGTATCATCAAGCCGGCCCGTCATCGGATTAAGACTACCTTGTCCCGTAGTGGGATCATAACGAAGGCCGGTGCCAAAGCCATTACCTCCGCCAACAATATCCGCTAAGTCGATGCGTACGCCGGGGATTCCCCAGGCATCATTCGGCGGAAATGCCCGTATGAAGAGATGAGGGCGATTGATAACCTGGTCCCTGCGTATATTCCCCTCACTATTTATCTGCATGGCATCGCCTTGTTCCAGGATTGATTGTGTTAGCCGGGGTACTTTTTTAGACGATTTAAAACCAACCTTTCCCTGGAAAATGTGTATTTCCGTTTGAGTTATATCATTGACGGCAACACCGAATTCCGTGCCGAAATCGATAATTCGGCCATTCGGTGTTTCAACGACAAATCCGTGTGCACGCGGCGGCACATGGGTGATGAGGGAGCCGGTGAACATCTGCATGCTGTTGGACGATTTCAGACAAAACTCACAAGGCGCCTGTAACAATACCTGCGCTCCATCTTTAAAGGTTATTTGAGCAATCCCTTGCTCCAAGCGTCGTGGGCCCGGACACAATTCCGAAACTTTGGGAGAGATGGCCCACTGTACATTTGACGTCTTGTCCAGGACGGCCACGATGCGGTGTGAGTAAATGTACTGGAAGGTTCCCCAAACCGTTAGGACGCATAAAACAAGTGCCGCAATGGCCACTACGGCTCTTCGTGTCCATCGTATGACAATGCTCATCCGACGTACCCACCGCTCCATAGCTGCATGCAGATCGATCGACTCTCGCCGGGAATCGCGTTGTATGTGTTCCCAAGCCAATCGCTGTTGTCGCTGCTCCTCTAAAAACGCTTCTAATTGACGGTTTGCCCGTTTTTCAACTTCCCGGACTCGTTCTTGCTCTTGAGGTGTTAGCGAAGACCGGGACGTGCTTTCAACCGGGCCTGTAAACAGGAGATTCTTTCCGGACGGTCCCCCGCAGGCGAGTGTCTCCTGTCGAATCATATCCAACAACTCTCTTTGCGTCTCGGGTGCGTCGGAAAGATCATTGCCTTGCAGAGCAGAGGTTAACTGTCCGTGTATAGCCTCCTGAAAATATATGAAATATGCGTATTGTCGCAGTATCTCTGGATGAGTGAAAAAAAGTTGACGAAGAGCTTCTTTTTCCTCATTCAGTAGTTGACAGTCTAACAACCGCATAAACAAGATATAGAGTCGATGATTATTAGGTTCACTCATAGGCTTATACCTCGCGCTTCTAATTGCTGACTCACACATTGCTTTAAAGCAGCATAGATACGGGAGAATGAGTGATATAGGCTGTCAGCGGATCGTTTGACTTTAGCTGCAATATTTTGTACGGGTATGCGCTGTTCATATCTTAATTTAATTAAGTGTCGATCCATTGGTTTTAATTTATTTATACACTCACGAAGGGACTCTTCTATGGCACTTAACTCCCTGGCACAGTCCTTAGCATAATCCTCTAAAATCTGACACATATGGTCATTAAAGAGCTGCGAACGGTTACTATATTTACGACGATAATTAAAAACCACATTACGCGCAACATGCATCGCCCATGCGTAAAAACTGGTGCCCGGTTCATATTCGTCAAACTTCTGCCATAAAATAATGGCCGTTTCCTGCATAAGATCCTCGGCATTATGGTAGTCATGCACCATCATTAAAATATAAGCGTGAATCTGCTTCTGATTTTGGTTCATACAGCGGAAGAAACGACCAAACCGCGAAGATTCGTGATCTGAATTATCTCTGTTATTAGGCATACCTACGTTGATTTTAATAAATAATCCAGTTACTAATGGCGAAACCAGGTAATGAACATCAATTGATATCGGTGGCAAAACATTCCTGGTTTCTGTAATTATTATGTAATATCCAAGGTTTTTTCTGAATCTCTGTTTAGTTTTTTTGAGATTTTTTTTAACTTAGAGCTTATTTGTGGGTGGAACGTGGGGATTTTTGAGTTGAAATCCTTATTCGAACTTTACCCCCGGCGATCGTTAGACACCCTGGCTTTTCTTAGTGCAGCCCAATATCCGGAATCAAGCATCCTTTCTACTGGTGTTTAAGACAGTCGAAGAATTGTCATTTCTTGCCGAAAATTGGGGATTTTGTTTGAAATTCGGCGGAAACTCTGTATAATACGATTCTACAATTGAATAATGATAATCATCGAATATGAGGGGGGCAATCAGAAACACCAGCGGATTAGTTAATTCAGCGAATTAGTTCATTAGAAATTATTCTCAGGCATTAATGTCGGCTAATTAGCTAATCAGCCAATTCGCTAATTCACTAATCGAATAAAAATGCCACAATATGCTTATGCACCTATGTCCTTTGAACTTGTGCACACTCCAAATCGAAATCGAAATCGATTTGGAAGTAATTTGAAAAAACGAATCCAATCCTAACGGCAGAATACAGAATACAGGAGCCAGAAGTCAGAAGAAAAAATCGAAAACGAACCCAATTTGGGATAGGCCAAAATTGGTGTAAGCTATTTTTTGACAAATACATATGGAGATTTTTGGGATTTTGGACGTCAAGAAAACGAAGCCAAAACGAAGCCAATTTTGCTCAATGTTTCGCAATATAGGCGCGGGTAAATGTTACCGCCCAGCCGGAAAGGAGGATAATCAAAAGGGCTAAAATGATATATCTGACTTTCACTTCGGCGAAAAACCGCTCGACAAATCGAAAATATACGCCGAATACCGATATGACAAACGATAAAATCGCCACAAAGACAGCTATCGAGTACAGCAAACAGCCGGCCGGCTGGATATGGAAAGCCTCACGGATTTTGCCCTGGGCGAAAGCCTTTGCCGCGGTCGTCATTCCGCAGGTCGGGCATGGATAGCCGGTGCTGTCTTTTAGGCCGCATCGGCCGAGCCAGAAGCCCATATCAGCATCATAATGACCGGCAACGGCGAAAATACCGAAAAAACCGGCAATTGATACCCAGATAACCGTCGCAGTGAGACGCTGGTTTTTCGTGGCGCCGTAAAACAATTTCGGCCTGTTTAACTGTTGGCTTGTCTGCATAACTGCGTTAGAATATGACTTCGTAATAGTTATGTCAAGATTACTCGTCCCGGCAAAAACTGGAAGCGGCCGGTGCAATGGAAAAATTAATTATGGTATTAGAGCAAAAAGATTATAGCGGCATGTTGGAAACGGCCATCGTGTCGGCAAGACTGGCCGGCCAGAGAGCGATGGAAGAAATCGAATACACCAAAGTCTCGATAAAAAACGACAGGGAGTTAGTGACGCAGACCGACGCCAACTGCCAGAAAATAATAATCGACCGCATAAAGGAAAATTATCCCGACCACGGCTTCGTGTGCGAGGAAGGCGAAGCGGGCAAACTATTCAAGCAGCCCCCTCGCGGCGGCGAGAGGCTTTGGTGGGTTATCGACCCGATAGACGGAACGAACAACTTCGCGCACGGCCTACTTCTTTTCACCGTCAGTGTCGCGGTCGTGTACGAGGGCGAGCCGATTGTCGGTGTGATTTTCGAGCCGGCCACCGAATCGATGTATTGGGCCGTAAAAGACGGCGAGGCTCAGCTCAACGGCAGAAAAATAACAGCGAGCGAAAAAGCATTGGATGGATTTTCCAGCGTAGGGCTGGACAGTCATTTCGAGGAGGGCGTGCCGGGCTGGACACGAGAGATAATCCGGCTCACGAGGTTCCGAAATCTCGGAACGACGGCCCTGCAACTGGCATACGTCGCGAAGGGCAGCCTCGACGGGACTATCGCCAATACTCCGAAGCTTTGGGACATCGCCGCGGGTGTGCTGATAGCCGAGAGAGCCGGGGCGAAAGTCACCGACTGGGCCGGACAAAAGATTTTCCCGGTGGATTTGGACGTTTACGAAGGCGGCTATTTCCCGACAGTCACCGCCAACCGGAAAGTGCACGGGCAGATTATGGATATGATGAAAGCTTCGTCCGAATGATTATCTCGGGTCGGGAACAGGATGCACGGCGACGATTCGAACTTTGTCGGGGCCGGAATCTGTTTGGCTCCTGTCGAAAACGGCTACTACTCTTCTTTGCGGGCCGTTAATGCCGATACGAACGAGAATATATGCGGTGAAAACGTCACTTCGCACGGTAACAAGATTGCTTATGCGGGAAAATATGATGTCACGTTCCTCGAAGTCGTCGACGGCGCCGTCGAGGGCGGTCAAATCCGGCCAAACTTCCAAATCGAGCGCGTCCGTAGCGTAGTAACCCATCTGTGGCACGTACATCATCTCGGCGATGCTCTTGAAAGCTCCTTTTTCGGTGTCACGATATGTAACCACATCTCCGGCGATTGCAGGCACCATCCACGGCAGCTGCGCCATTACGAATGAGGGGGCGGTGTTGATATTTACGCGGCCCTTGATTCTTGTTTCTTCCACCGGCAGTCCGTAAACTGTCGGATCGATTACGGTCAGGTACCGGAAAATACCGGCGAAAACCGCATTTTGTAAATCTATCCGTACCCGCCCTTCGTAAGGCTCGGCCGCAAGTTTCCGACCAATCATATCGTTCGGGTCGGCACTCGGCCCGATGGTAAGAACTCTCGCTATTTCACCGGCGGTGGCAAACGAACCTATGGAGTTGACAATATTGTAATCCTTTTGTGTTCCAAGCGTGCCGTTGACGGCCCCCAGCGTATTGTCCGCCGAATGCATCTGCTGATAAACGACGTTCCAGTTGTTATCGTTTCTGCAATAATATTTGGAGCTTCCGTTGACATTGTCCCAGTCAAACCAGTTTCTTAGGGTTAGTTGTTTGTCGAGGAAGATTTGCCCCACCGGTGTCAGCCGGCGAAGAAAGATATCGTATTTTTCGCTAAGCTCGTACGCCGGAGGATCTGGAGTGACCAAAGCGTATCTGGCTAACACAAGATTCGGGTCTTCCTTGCCGCCGCCGGTCGAGATAAGATTTGCCAGTCCGAATTCGCTTGTAGCATCGCCGCTGCTGGTTATAACGAACCGGCCCCCGGCGGAAATTACATATCCGACCAGCGTTATCGTATCTACAATGTTTTCATTTGCATCGCGAATCTCCAGCCTGAAATCAGCCAGCGGAATATCAACCTGGAAGGGATTATAAAGCTCGACTGCAAAATAATTATTAGTCGAAACATTCGACCTGTCGGAACTGATTCTAAAGCCTATCTCATTTATGAACGGCTGAGCCTCGAATCCGTAATACATTTTCGAGCCGACCTGCAGCGTTGAAACTCCCACATCGAGGTCACGGTGATCCACGATATTGACCGCCAGTTGAGCGGCCAGTTCATCCGCGCCGGCGGTGTTCGGGTCGTAATCATCCCTCAGCCCGGCGCGCAAAGCGGCATAAAGCAGATTTTTATCCGCCAGATTGACATTTATCATTTTTCCGTCGTTCAGTTCAGAACCGACAGGATTAATGATTCGATCCATGTTATGAATCGTGGCAATATGCCGGTAGGTATAATTCGGGTCGAAGACGCTGCTGCCGGCGGTTCTTGAAAACCACGCATCCAGGTCATTCCCGCCAGATGTCACCGGCGTTGATATGGCGCCGTATCTGAAGCGGTCGCTCCAGCTTTCCAGCCGCGTATCTATGGCCGTATGATTCAAAATGTATCGATAACGAAGCTCCAGCTCATCGGAAATATCGAACGGCGTATAAGCTTCGTTGGAATCACTGTACCGCCAGATGACATTACGTGCATAAGCATCCAAATCCAGCGGATTGACATTTCTGCCGTTATTCGCTCTTTCCCAGAGCAGTATCGCTTCTTCGGCCTGCGTGCCGGAATATCCGGGCTCGGCGGCCAGAGACATGAGATTAATCTGTAGCTGAGATGTGCCGTCGATATCGAAAACGCCTGCGTTCGGGTCGCACGGGTCGAACTTATAAGCCGTATTGACGTTCAGCATCGCGCCGTTGTCAATAATTCTGATCGCGGCGTAAATCGCTTCGCCCCGGCTCGAAGCAATCTCGTCGAGTTTAATCCACCTGGAATCGCCGACTCCGTCACCATCGGCGTCCGCATTGGTTTCGTTGGAGTCGCTTATGGGTGCGTATTCGCTGATAATACGCGCTTTTACATTTCGATTAAGGCCGGCAAGACTACCTGTAAGGTCGCTTATCTGCCGCCAGTAATAATCGCTTCCCGATTTGTAAGGTTCGAGAGATGCCAGCCACAAGTTATTCGCGTCGGGATAATCGTAGTATTCCTGCCTTTCTATATTCGAGTTTATAACCGGTGCATTCGGATCGTTCGGGTCCGATGTCCGGATTATTTCAATATCCGGAATATCCGATGCCAGTTGCTGTGTTATCGTTGCCGTCACCGTATCTACGGCGAAGTCCAGCTCCATATTTTCGGCAACCGACGATGTAGCCATCTTATTCATACGCGCTACCAAAACAAACAACACCCCGACCATGGCCAGCAAGCTGCTCAAAACCACGGCCAGTATAAGAGCCGAACCGAAATTTTGCCTTCTGTTTGAAATTGTTTGACCGGATATTTTCATTTTGTCGGATTATCCATCCAAATAAATTATATGCGTAAACGTTCTGCCTTCTTTGATAATGCCTTTGGAGTCAAACAGCGTAAATGTAAATTTTAACGCCTTCCCAAGTCCTGGAATTTCATTGAAATGTATTTTATCAACCTGTTCTCTGGGATAATTGATATTATTGATTAAGACAAGCCCGTTCGGTGGATACGGATAAAGCACGCCGGGAACAGTATTCGGATCGGAACTATACATGAAAAAATGGGTATCCGTAACACTGCCGTCTCGATCGGGATCGACCTCGGGCAGCCATTTCTGCCTCTGCTCGGACCAGCCCTGAATCTTAAATTCGCTCACACCCTCACAAAAAAGCATATGTACCGAATTCGCATCCGAAGGTTCGATAATCGCTCCCCTTGCATCTTCACTTACTATGCTGTCGGAGACCCGAACGTCGGTTACGACGGAAAGTATATCCTTTTTGTTTACCCAGGGAATTCTCTTCCACTGTTCCAGGGAGATTTTGTCGTACTCATAACGATTATTCCATTCGATCCATTGCACGTCCGTGAATCCGCCGGTATTCGGGAAATCGGCAAGATTTTCATCATCGGTCAATATGTGCTGAGTTCTGGCAAGTATCCGTTTCGTACAGTTCTGCTCTTCCGGCCTGGAATTGTTCTGCCTGGCAAGCATATAACAGATTCTTGCCGTATTGCCGCGAACCATCGGATCGATACCATAAGACTGGAAATCCCCTTCGGCAAAAAACATAATCCTGTCGAATCTTTCATATCCGTCGAGATCGTTATCCTTGTAAACGGTGCTTCGCAGCGGCTTTGCTTCCCAGACCACAAAAATCTCCCCGTCCTTGTTCAAACCCTTGAAATCGGAATTTAGCTGGCTGGTTATGGCACGCAGCTTCTGCATAATCTCGGCGTTCGCTGCCGCCGTGCGATGTGAATTTATGCCGACTCGAAAAATAACACCCGCAAAAGACAACACAATTACGAGTATCCCTATGGCGACCATAAGCTCGACAAGGGTAAATGCTTTTTTTGTCCGTCTGTTAAAATTCATATATTAAACGAATGTATTCTTTTCGATCCACTTAGAATCTGATTAGCTTTTGATATACGGCAACGACAGGATTTCTGCCGCCGTTGACAGGCGGCGGAACGACCCACACCGAGTCGGCCGATTGTCCCTGCCATGTTCTGTCGAGAACGATTGTATTGGGCGAGTCCGGATCACGCTGGAGCACTCGATAAATCCCGCCCGTTCGATTATCCACAATTTTATAACCGTCGTTGATATACGCCCACTGGTTCGAGTTGTTAATAACCAGCTTATTACCTTCGGCTCCCGCCCCAAGCGAAACGCCGACCTCGACAGGCGTTGGAATATTTCCACCCCCCGGATACGTGGGATTATTGCCAACCCTTCTGCTTATCAAGACTGTCACCTGAACAAGACGATTTTCCGAGCCGGGATACGCGGATCTGCACAAAGCAGACCAGAAATATTGTTTATCATAATCTGTTTGCGTCGAAGGATATGCAAATTCGCCGGAGGTTATCTCCGCATTCAACATTTCATATCGTATCAGTCCGTCGGTCGTCAGGTTCGGGTCCGTCGGATCGATATCAAAGAGTCTGACTTTAGCAAACGCCTCATCGGCTACCACCGACGCAATTGTCCGCTCGGTCGAAATTGTCGAAAGATAAACCCCCGCAAGAAAAGTGCCGCTTACAAACGTCATCCCGATAGCGAGAGTTCCTACGGCCAATAAAACCTCGGTAAGAGAGAAACCTTTATTTTTCGATGCCAATTTCATTTTCAATCTGCGATTCATAAACGATTACTTATTAATGTCCCCGTATAGGGGTTGATATAAATCGGCTCCAGGCTGTTCAAATAATCGAGTCTTCCCTGAGCATCCAATTTATCGAACTGAATACCGTCGTAGATGATAATCCTGTTTCTGCTGGATTCGGCCCCCAGACCCAGGTGGGCATAATCATCCTGAACGAACTTGCCGATGCCGAGATTTTCTATATTCTCGGGCGAATTAAAAATATCATCCATTGAGGTTCTTGCCGGGTTCGTGTTATCCGGCCGGTAAATTCCGTCTTTATTTCTCAGACGAACTTCATGGACAATCAGCTTCCCGGTAGGCGCAAAAACAATCGAGAAGCTGGACATATCCGTAATATATACATTTTTCCCGTCGGCTCCCAAATTTTGTGAACTCGTATCATCGAGATTGGCTGCACGCAGCAAAGTTTCGTGCAAATCCTCGGCGTCGCCGGAACCGGAACCGTGATTGACCCTGACCATAAAATCCGCCGCCCTTACATCGCCCGAAAATTTTATCGGTTCGATACCTTCAACCGCCCTAAAACCGGAGCTCAATCCCGTTTTCTCGGGATCGTGCACGATGTATATCATATATTGACAGCCGTCCTTATCCTGTTGAAACCTTATCCCGGCGTAACGATGCTCTTTGGCCGCTATGGCGCGTGCGCCGGAAAGAGCCGCGCTCAACATATCCCTGGAGCCGCTGCTGAACTCGAAAGATTTCAGAAGAGCCCGGACGGCGGGCAGACCGATAGCGGTAAGCAATGCTATGATTGCCATCACAACAACCATCTCGGTCAGCGTTAATCCGGAATATTTCTTCGTTCTTTTCATTTCGTTCTATTTATCTGCTGCTGATGTCATCAGCAGTGTTAAATATTTTATCCCGTCCGGCGGAAACCAGTTTCGGAAAAGCCTCCCCGCCGGTATAAAAGTATTCCAATACGGTCCCCCACGGGTCATAAATCTGCGGCAAATCATTATCTGGATTTTTTCGTATCAACGACTCACTTATTCCTTCCAGTACTTTGCGAGAATCCGGCGTCGAGTAAAGCTGTCCGTAAAGAGCCGCCGAGTGCGTGGAATAGGCAGATTGATTCGGATCGGGAAACGTTCCCCAAAAATCTTTATATTCCTGCAGCGATCCTTTAAGAAGCTCGAAGGTATTTTGCAGCCCCTTTTCTTTAGCCTGATTATCGAAACGAGAGGTCAGGCTGATTATCATTGTCGCCAGAATCGCGACTATACCAACCACAATCACCATCTCGATGAGGGTCAGGCCTTGCTTGTATTTATCCGTTCTCATAGCTCAAGCTCGCCCTTTCGGGTGTGGATGGACATATTTAATTTCCAAAATTCCGAATATCGTCGCTCGTTCCGTAACGACCATCGGCCCCGGCCGAAATTAAAATGTAAGAATCGGCCCGGTAAGGCCAGACTCTCGCATCTCTTTTGGGGTCTCTTATATAGTTATAGAAAAACTCATAGTTATTATTCGCCACGCCCAAAGGATGCCAGCCGTCTCCCCTGTTGTCCGCCTGTTCCTTGACCTGAATGAGGATATCATTGTCGAAAGGATTATAAATTTTATCTATACTTGTCTCGGATTCATTAGCCTTGTAATAAAGAATCGGCGCACCGGCATTGACTGCCTTTCCGTTAATCAATTTTACTTTCTTGAAGCCGAACACATCGCAAATCACGTAAGTTTCAGGGGCTAAATATCCGGTATCATTAAATAAGCCCTGCACATTGGTCATATTGCCTAATCTGAAAACATTATCGCCGGCAAGATCCAGGTAAGGACGTTTTCTCTGGTCGAATAAAACCGAATCATCGGCATCATATACAAAGACGCCGTCGTCGTTGTATCCGTTGGATCTGAAATTAGACCTCGGATGAAAACCTAACAAATCCCAGCCTAAAAGGGCTTCGGTAAGCTTTTGTGCGCCACAGTAATCAGCATGACCGGCGGATAATTCAGAAGGCGGGTAGTCACCGAAATCATTTTTGTATGCCGTAAGAGCCAGATCGATTGCAGTGAACTGGGCCTGCTGTTTCGCTTCCCTTGCGGACCTTTGCACCACAGTAAAAGCGGGGATAAGTAATCCGACCAACAATGCTATGATACTCAGCACCACTAACAATTCCACGAGAGTGAGTCCTGTTTTTTTACGCTTCACTTTTAATCCCTTTTTATATTTATAACCGTAAGCAAAGATTTATTGTTGCTCCTGCGGATAACTGTTGAGAAGCCAGTTACCGGCAAGAATTGAAAAATCCATAAAGTTTACAATACCATTCGTTTCAGTATCGTCATCCTGGTTCAAATTGTACCGGTCGGAAGCGGGAACTTCCGCCAGCCACACATCCGCGGCTAATTTCAGGTCGTTCATATCGACATAGCAGTCGCGGTTAAAATCACCGGCCAGAACTCCGCCGCCGTTACAGATAAGAACGCTCTCAATATTGTCCCACCACGCGCGGTAAAATTCGAAAAAACCGCTTGCCGTATCCACATTTACCATCAGTCCGAACGATATCGTATGCAGCTCGTCTGCTCTGTATTGGTCCTCAACTTCGTAAACCTGCTCAAGATGAATCCCTCTTATATCCGGGACGGCGTTGTTCGGCTCCCAAACAATATTGTCGTCTATCATCACAAAGACAGTGACATCGTTCGGATTCCACTTCGCACCGGTATACGTTTCAAGCTTCATGTCGAATTTAATTTCATCGACGTCCGCCAGGCATATCTGCTGAGAAACTTTCGCCGTATCACCGGCGGTAAAGGCTTGAAACCACTGCGAGGCAATATTCAGGCTAAAAGAACCGTCTGTTGACCATGAAGCATCCGTCTTTGCCGTGAACTGACCCGGCGGTATCTCGGCGATCCAGCCGTTCGGATCCTGGTCAGCGAGATTGTTTATTCTGCCGTTGTCTTCGAAACTGCCGTTGACAATCTCACAAATATCGGCTTGTGTTGGATTGGCAGCCAATAACATAGCCATCATTGCCCCAATAACTATCAGGTTCCTGGTCATTGTTTTCTCCCTCTCCCCCAGGTTCAATTTATAAGCATTTTTTAATTATAGACCTGCGTAATTCACTCCGGCAAAATTACACTCTTTATTCACATCCAGACCAAGCTTTATCCAATAACTTATTATGGTATCTCCTGGTATTTCCAGTCATAATTACAGATATCATCGGCTGTCCCGAACTCACCGTCGTTACCGGCGGACATCAGGATGTAAGTATCCTTTCGATAAGGCTGGTACCTCGTTGTCACCTGTGTATTCCAGGTGTTCAAGTAAAATCTTTTACCGGCACCACCTTCAGTGGCAAGTTTGTGTGCTGTACCACCTGCGCTACCGGGCGGATCCCACGGCTTACCGAGCAGAAGCAATTGCTGATTATCCATGTAGTCATAAATATTATCGGGGTCATCGGGATTGTTGATATTATGGCTTGTGTTCGCCGTGTTTGCCTTGTAATAAAGTATCGGCATACCAATGCTCTTGCCCGTGCCTCGATGCTTCACACGCCCGAATACATCGCATAAGACGAAATGAGCAGACTCGAAAGAACCCGTGTCATTATAGATATCTGCGAGCCGATAGGCATTAGCATTTTCAATCGGCAGGTATGGGCCTTTCCTGGCAGTCGTATCAACTGTCCCTGTCCCTGTTCCTGTCCCGGTATCTCCACTGGTGTACAACCGCCTTCCATCGTAGTCGGTGCCATCGCTTCTGAAAACGGAATCCGGATGGAATCCCATTAAATCCTGACCTACCATCGCTTCGGCAAGTTTCATCGCCCCACAGTACGGGGTACCGACCGAGTCCGTTGCACTTGAATCCGGCAACTGGTCGAATTCACTGTTGAAAAGCTCTATCGCAACGCTGATACTGTTAAACTGAGCCCGTTGCCTGACCTCGCGGGCAAACTTTCTAACCTGGTTCAAAGCCGGCACAAGCAGACCGATGAGAATAACAATTATGCTCATCACGGTCAGCAGTTCGACAATGGTAAATGCCGCTTTGTGTTTGGTTTTTCTTACGATTGATTTCATTTTTCTTGCTCCTTAATTTTAACTTTTCAATTAAATATTCATTTTGTTATTTTTAGCCTGCACTTAAGTTCGTAATAATCTGTATCATAGGTGCGAAAATCGCCAAAACAATGGTCATAACCATCGAACCGAGAACAACAATCATTACAGGCTCAAGCATGGACATCAAAGACCCGACGAGCACGTCAACCTGCTCATCGAAATTATCCGCCACTTTCAAAAGCATCTTGTCCAGGTCACCCGTTTCCTCGCCCACGGCGACCATGTTACAGACAATCAAATCGACTGTTTTTGACTGCTTTAACGGACTGGCAAAAGTATCTCCCTGTTTAATGGAATTGTGAACTCTGCCGAGCATGTTTGCAAACACTTCGTTTCCCGCCGTATCTCGCGTGACGCTGATGGCATCGAGAATAGGCACACCCGCGCTAATCAAGGTGCCCAAAGTTCTGGTCCATCGCGTAACCGAGACTTTATTGGTAAGCTGGCCTATAATCGGTATTTTCAGCTTGATTGTATCCAGGACTACTCTGCCGGGACGGAATCGCCTTATAAATTTCAACAAGAAAATTATTGCAAAGGGCAAGCCAAGCATCACAAGCCAACCTCCCACAGGCCAACCTAAATAGGGTATCCTGAGATCCATGCCGGGCAAAACCGGCCCCATTGCGATCCAGCCGCTTACAGCCAGCACAATCTGAGTGATTCTCGGTAATTCGCCGCCATCAGTCATCTCTGTAAGAGCCTCCTCGAACGAAGGCACAACAAACAACATTAATCCGAGAAGGATAAGAAACGCGGCGGTCAATACGACAATCGGATATATCATCGCGCCTTTAACCCTGGCTTTGAGCTTCTGGGCTTTCTCCATAAAATCCGCCACTCTTGATAAGATAAGATCCAGCACACCGCCTGTTTCACCGGCGGCCACCATGCTGACCATCAGGCGGTCAAATGCTCTTGTGTATTTGCCCATTGCTTCCGAAAGCGTAGAGCCGCCTTCGATATCGTCGGCTACGTAGCCGATAATCCTCTTGAATGCTCCCGACTTTTGCTGCTCTTCGAGAATCCTCAGCGACCTCAGAATCGGCAAACCCGCATCCTGAAGCGTCGAGAGCTGTCTGGCGAACTGCGTAACGACTTTGACCTTGGCCCTTCCGCCGGCTCCTCGCCTTTTCGCGGGCTTGGCGGCAGCTTTTGCACCTGCTTTTTTCCCCCCGCCCCCAACGGTGACTTTCGTGGGGAAATAACCCATATTACGTATTTTGCTTATCGCTTCTTTTTGACTGAGGGCTTCGATTTCATCCTTAATTTCCACACCCTGTGCGTCGAGAGCTGTATATTGAAAGACAGACATTTTAATTACCTCCCATGTAGCCGGGTTTTCCCGTTCGGTTACGTTTCATAACAACTCCAAACTTCTTATATTTCTTCCATCATTGTTTCTTTAACGATTTCATCTATCGTTGTGATACCATCAAAAATTGCTTCCAGCCCGTTGTCTCGCAGCAATCTCATGCCGGCTTTTAAAGCGGCGGCTCGCAATACTCCCGTTGATGCCTGATTCATTATCAAGTCTCTTATTTCGTCATTGAATACCATAATCTCAAAAATACCGAGCCGTCCCTTATAACCGGTTCCATTGCAATTGCCGCATCCACGACCATAGTAGAACTTTTTGTCCTTGACCTCGTCGGGTGTCAGCTGTAATTCCATTAATTGAGCTTCATTCGGCTCGAATTGAGTCTTGCAGCTTGTACATATTCTCCTGACCAGTCTCTGGGCCACAATCCCTTCGATTGTTGCGGTAATAAGAAACGGTTCTACTCCCAAATCTAAAAGTCTTGCTACCGAGCTTGGGGCGTCGTTGGTATGCAGGGTTGTAAATACGACGTGGCCTGTCAGAGAAGACTGTGCGGCAATTTGTGCTGTTTCAAGGTCACGAATCTCACCGACTAATATAATATCGGGGTCCTGACGCAATATTGAACGGAGACATCTGGCAAAAGTCAGCCCGATTTCAGATTTCATTTGCACCTGAACAAGACCGTCAACATTGTATTCCACGGGGTCTTCGGTTGTGATTATTTTTGTCTCGATGTCATTAAGCTCATCCAATGCCGAGTAAAGAGTCGTGGTTTTGCCGCAACCGGTCGGGCCGGTTACAATAATAATACCGTTGGGTTTACGAATAAGCTGACGAACTATTTCGTGCTCTTTGGGCCTGAGACCAAGCTCTGCCAGATCGAAGCTGGCCTGGGATCTGTCGAGGATACGCAGCACGACGCTTTCACCGAACATAGTGGGTAAAACACTGACTCGCAAGTCAACGGGATTACCCTGGACGGTTAGCGAGATTCTGCCGTCCTGCGGCAGACGCCGCTCGGCAATATCAAGATCCGCCATAACTTTGATACGCGAGCTAAGAGCTGCGGCAATGTACTTCGGAGGAGGTATCATTTCGTAAAGTACGCCGTCGATGCGGTAACGCATCTTGTACTCATTCTCGAACGGCTCAAAGTGGATGTCCGAGGCTTTATCTCTGATCGCCTGCAACAATACGAGGTTCAGTAATTTTTTGACCGGATTCGATTCCGAGAGCTCTTTTAATTCGTCCAGGTCTATACTCTGGTTTCTGCCGTCAAATTCCGCCAGAAAGCTGTCGCCCTGAATCTCATCTATAAGCTCGTTAATATTATTGGAGTCCTGTTGTTCTTCGTAATATTTGGCGAGAGCTTTATCCAGGGCAGCCGGGTCGGTTATCCTGGCGATAACTTTTGAACCTGTAAGCGTTCGAAGATCGTCGGTAGCCCTGAAATTATCAGGACTGTCAAGAACTACTATCAACTCATTTTGTTCCTGCTTGTATTCGACCGGAACAATGTGATAAGTTTTGGCCATCTGTGCCGGCACTTTCTCTATCACATCAGCGGCAATATCAATTCCGTCAAGACTCATATATTCCATTCCGAGTTGAGCCGCCAGTGCCATTTGCAACTGGCTTTCATCAACCAAGCCCAGTTCGATAAATATTTCACCTATCTTGACACCGCCCTGCCGCTGGCTCTGAATCTTGAGACATTCGTGGACTTTGTCCCGGCTCAGGATGCCCATCTTTATAAGTATCCTTCCGATAGTTCTGCCTCTTAACTGATCCACCGGAGGAAGTTTTGGTTTGTTATTTATTTTTCCCATAAGATTTGTCCTGTAATCTTTTGCATTCCAAATCAATTGTATTATATATCATTAACACCTTTTTGGCAAATAAATTATCAAATGGACATTTAGTTATTCAGACTGCTGTTATGCGGACTTAATTCCCTAAACAGCGTATTAAATAAGCAATTTTAGTTTTTTAAAAAGGTAGGCATCAATAATGAGAACGTCTTTTGATTTGGAGAGAAGCAAAAAAATTAAGAAAAAAAGGTTTCGTCAATATCAATCAGTGTTTTCAGCACGTTAATGCTTTCTGGAAAAAGAGTTACATCAGAAAGCACTGGATAATCCACCTGTTTTGTTAATTGACGATACAAAACACTTCTATTTAACTTCACGCTTCTGCCCAAAGCCCCCAAATTACCCCTTTGTCCTCCTTCCAAAAGCCTAATACTCACAGTAGCGGGATTAGATTAAAGATAAATCTTATCTCATAATCCATCGCTTTGATTTAAAATTTAATTCCACACCGTATCTTGATGCCGGATCGTTCTTAACGGCATAAGTCAATTCGAGTGTTTTTCTCAAATAAACCTTTTGTGGCCGACCATCCTGGTCTTTTTCGACAGGATGTTCAACAACTGCCGTTTCATTACTCAAACCCGTAATAAAGAACGTAATAACTTTAGTTTCCTCGCCGAAATCCGGCCATATAAAAACAACGTCTTTCGTATTGTCTTCTCCCTGAAGAAGCTTATTATCGGTCTCGACCATTGGCTTAAGAAAAGGATATTTGTTTTTATGGCGAGATTTTATCCCCTCGAATACAGCCGGTGATACATCTTTACCTTCAGGTGTAATACGAAATGTATCCGTCATTAAGTCGCATTTGGGATAAAAACCGACGTCTTGACCTGTGTTATTGGTTAACGTAACTATTATGTACCAGAAAGCTACCGGTTTGTTATTTGCGGCATTTCGCAATACTATTTGCTGTGGATGCGTATATTCAGCATCAATCGTCCATTGTGAAGGCCCCTGTACTATGGCCGGCTCAGGTGCGGCAATAGATAAACCCGCATATATCGCCAAAATCCCCAATACTCCATATATGTACCTTTTCATCATTACGGTCCTCATCAGAAAACAACATGTTTTTCTCATGCAGAATACGATCCGGCATTTCATAGCATATTTTACACGATAATCCCTGTAAAACCAAGAAAATTTTATCTTTTAACATCAAACAAGAGCAGAAACTAAAAGATTAATTTGTTGCCTGGGGGCGAAAATTACACTATTTTGTATTCCAAGTGGGTGAATTCCGGAACCAAAAAGGGATAATGGTATTGAATAAGTGATGGACGAACAGAAACAATTACTGCGGCAAATTGAAGGATTACTGGAATCCGGGGATATGCCGACCCTCGTTCAACTGCTCAGCGAACAGCGAAGCAGTGATATCGCCGAAGTCGTTGAACTGGTTGATAACGACTACAAAAAGGCGATCTTCGATGCCATGGACAAGCCCATGTCCGCAGAAGTCCTGGAAAAAGTGGACGAAGCGACCAGGGCCGAACTGTTCGACCTGCTTAAATCTGAAGAATTGAGCAGTATTATATTGCACCTCGATTCCGACGATGCCGCCGATGTTCTTTCCGAATTGCCGGAACAAGAAAGGCTCAAACTGCTCAGAAATATTCCCGCCGACGAATCGGCGGAAATCAGGAAGCTGATGGGATATTCGGAAGATTCTGCAGGCGGTATCATGGATCCCGTTGTCATCAGCGTACCCGAGAATGCCACCGTAGCCGAGGCCATTAATAAAATTCGAGCGGCGGAAATCGACGAGGATTTCTACTGTGTGTACATCGTGGACAACAAAGGGACATTTCTTGGAGACGTCCGTATTCGTTTTCTGCTCACACGCCCCGAGAATACGAGAATCCATGATTTGATAGATCCCGATACTATATACGTAAGAGTTGACACCGACCAGGAAGAGGTCCGAAATATATTCAGCAAAAACGACCTTATTGTTGTACCGGTTTTGGATGAAATGAATAAATTAGTCGGCAGAATTACAGCCGACCGTGTTATTGAAGTGGCCGAAGAAGAAGCTGCCGAAGACCTATATACAATGGCCGGCACAGATCCCGATGAGCTTGAAACATTCTCGGCTATAAACGCCGCCCGAATTCGAATGACATGGCTGCTGCCCTGCCTGATCGGAACAGGCATTACCGCTTTGGTCCTGATGTTTTTCCATAAAAAATTTGATATCGAGCAGTTATCTATTCTATATACCGCCGCAATTGCTTTTGTGCCAATGATTGCCGCCATAAGCGGCAATGCCGGTCTCCAGACATCTACTATTGTTGTCTCTGGCCTTGCAACCGGCCATCTTGCCGCACTGAAACTGGGCCAGGTATTCTCGAGAGAAACCAGAATTGCAATTCTCGTGGCTTTATCCTGTGCCTTGTTAGGCGGAGCGGTCTGCGCTGTTTTAATTATCTCAAAAAATGATGGCAATCCGGAAACAATATCTATTATACGTCTGGTTTTTGCTTTTGGAACAGCAATGTTTTCGGCGATAATGGTCGCCACGACGCTCGGCTTATTTCTGCCGTTTTTGTTTCGTCGAATCGGCATAGACCCGGCCATAAGCTCCGGCCCGCTGGTTACTACGGCAAACGACTCGATAAGCGTTGCAATTTACATGAGCTTAACG
Organism: Sedimentisphaerales bacterium; assembly: GCA_016933295.1. Taxonomy (GTDB): domain Bacteria; phylum Planctomycetota; class Phycisphaerae; order Sedimentisphaerales; family Anaerobacaceae; genus JAFGPS01. The sequence goes on from JAFGBG010000090.1 coordinate 39,033, forward strand.
CTTCTTCTGGCATAGTGACTTAAATGTAGACGGCATGCACCTTGTTTCTGTTTCGACTAAATTACACCGAATGTGAATCGGTATATCCTCACCTTGTACGAACCGACCTTCTCGGACTTCTTTTACCACGAATTTCGCGGATGCTGGTTCTTTTTGCCGCTTCTTTTTTCGGAGGACTTTTGGCAGGCATCTCATGCCCCAGCAAACCAAGAGCATTTCTGCATATATCCACGACGGAGCGGTCCGGCTGTTTTAATCCCTCCATGAAAACCTCGAAGGCCATCTTTTTCATTCTGCCCTGCATTTTTCTCAGGCCGTATGATGCGGCGTTTTTAGACGTCACGGCAAAGTTGCCGAACAAAACACTTTTCAGGATATCCAGCCCGTCTTCCTGCATCCAGGATAAGTTATAAGCAGCTCGACGCCTGATCGATGCATTGGACGAATGTAATTGCCCCCTCAACTTGTCAAGAAGCGCTACGGATTCCTTATCCTTTTCACGGCCTGAAATTTTTCTCTTGCCTGACTCCATACTAATACCCCTGAATATATCGGCAATTGTACACTTTTTGCTGAAGTCAATTTGCCACCCAACGTGTCCGGACCTCATCTGCGGCAGTTGAGCCGGCGCTTTTATTTTCACCCTCGTGGCAATTCTCCGATCCGGAATAATATAAAAGCCGCATTGAGAAGGAAGAAATAGGTTTATTTAATCTTATTTCCCATTATTGGGGCCGGGAATGTTAAAATCGGCAAGAATACCTTAGATATTTATCCAAAAAATAGGACTATTCAGGCAACATTATTGACATTTTTTCGCAAATCCTTATAATATTGTTATATAAGGGTTTGTCTTTGCAAATCTTATGGTAGGAATATTATTCTGCCGAGCCATAATCCATAATCGAACCGGCTCTGCGGCGTAGATTGTATCGATGTGTTAATATGTAGCATTTAGCTAAAATATATTTTAGGATTTTTTTTGTTTTCAAATCCTAAAAATAATATGTAACCTTTGTTGAAAGTCGTGGTAACCTAAATTCATAATACAAGAAGGGGACATTGCTGTTGTTAAAATAGCTAAGGTTTTAATCCCTGGAGACGTTAATAAATATGAGTGTTGAACAACCAATTGATGATCGAACAAGCCTTGAACATGAACCGGAGCTGAACAAATATTTCAAAGCGGCAATTAAAACGCGGGCAAGCGATTTGCATCTGAAAGTCGGGCAGCCACCCAAACTGCGCCTGTTTGGAGAATTAAAGAAGACCACCGGTGAAGTAATGTCGGCTAAAAGAATAGAGGAATTGGTTTTCGAGATACTCAGCCCCTCCCAGAAAAAATTCTTCCTGGAGCACGGGACATTGGATTTCGCCTATGAGTTGGACGGCGAGCATCGTTTCCGGACAAACCTGTTCCGCCAGCGAGGCATGATAAGTCTCGCCGCCAGAAGGGTTAATTCGTCCATCCCGCCATTCAAAGAGCTCCATTTACCCCCGGTAATGGAAAAAATATGCGAGTACAGACAGGGATTAATACTCGTTGTCGGGCCGACCGGCTGTGGAAAAACAACAACAATCGCTTCCTTGATTAATTATATAAATCTTACTCGATCCTGCCATATAGTAACAATCGAAGATCCCATCGAATATCTTTTTAAGGACGAAAAAGCGATTGTCTCACAAAGAGAAATCGGGATAGATGTCAAAGACTTCGAAGAAGCACTTACGTATCTGATGCGCCAGGACCCGGATGTGGTATTCGTCGGGGAAATGAGAGATGCCAGAACAGTCAACGCCGGAATGAGGGCTGCGGAAACAGGTCACCTTGTATTCGGAACTTTACATTCATCAAATGCGGCCCAGGCGGTCCACAGGCTTTTGGATTTGTTTCCCCAAACCGAACGAGACCTTGTAAGGCAGACTCTGAGTCTGGCGATTCGGGCAATTATTAGTCAGGCTCTGCTTCCTTGTCTTATCGAAGGCGTGGACAGAATACCCGCCATGGAGATTTTACTCGTCAATGCGGCCTCAAGAAAATTGATTGCCGAAGGTCGTGAAGCTGATCTGTCAAGTGTCATACGGGGCTCCCAGCATGAAGGGATGCAGGATCTGACATACAACCTGTGTGAATTGGTCAAAAACGGTTCCATCGATCCCAAGGACGCATATAAATACGCGCCTAATATCGAAGAGCTCAAAATGGCACTGAAAGGAATTACAACCACTTCCGGTGGTATTTTGTGAGTATGAATTGGAGAATTATATGCCGGAATTAGTATTAGCATCTGTCGCCTTCGGCGGTTACGTTTCCATAATAAAACTTCTTGTTTTCCTGATCTTGTTTCTCGGAGCTCTTCCGTTGCTCGGTTGGGTGCATATTGACGCCGAAGCCCTGGAAACAAAAAGCCCCGTTTGGACGGTCGTGATTCTCTGTGCAGTGGCGGCGGGAATACTCGTCTGGCTTTTGGTGCCGATTTTTATTATCGGCATGCTATTCTATATGATAGCAGTCGGAGGTACATCTATTGCATATGTGAAGTATCGCAATGCGAGGGTTCTGGATTTTGATCGAGTTCTGACCGTCGATCACATCAAAAACCTGCTCGTAAGCAAGGAAAAGAAAATCGAGAGTCTGAAGAGCTTCTCCTTTATAACGGCAAATAAAAACGAAGTTCCTATCCCTGAGCCGCGAACACCCGACTTTTTCGGCTATAAAATAGCCTATGAAATTCTCAAAGATGCCTCATGGCGAAGGGCAAGCAACATAGCATTTTCTCCGACCCCGCAGGATTATCAGGTCGCCTACAATGTCGATGGTGTAGTGCTTAAGCAGCCTAATATAAACAGGGACCAGATGGAATATTTCATTCACTTCGTTAAGCACTTGTCCGATTTGGACACGAACGAAAAACGGAAACCTCAAAAAGGTAAATTCATGCTCCATTGGGCCAAAGAGCAAAATTATACCAACTGGGAGGTTACCACGGCGGGTTCGACGGCCGGAGAGCAAGTCAGGCTTAAACAGTTGATGCAGGACAAAGCGGCAAGATTAAGTGAGCTGGGTCTGATGCCGGAGCAGCTCGAACAATTCAAAAAATTCCGCGAGATAAAGCAGGGCTTGTTTATCATAAGCGGCCCGGAGAAAAGCGGCGTGACTACAACTCTTTATGCAATGCTGCGCAACCATGATGCTTTTCTTAATAATATAAACACACTCGAAAGACAGCCATCGGACCAGTTGCCGAATATTACTCAAAACGTTTATAGCCTGAGTGACACAGGCACAACCTTCGCCCAGAAACTCCTGAATGTAGTCAGGATGGGCCCGGATGTTGTCGGTGTCGCAGGTTGTGAAGACCCGCAGACCGCACAGGTCGCCTGCGCGGCGGCAAAAGACAGTAAAATTGTGTACCTTACATTAAGTGCCGACGGCGTGTTACAGGCGCTAAGTAAATTTTTGAAATTTGCCGGGGATAGAAATGTCGTTGCCCAAACCCTCCTGGGAATAAGCAACCAAAGACTTGTCAGAAAGCTCTGCCCCGAATGCAAGCAGGGTTATACACCGGACAAGGAAATGCTCAGAAAGTTCAATCTCTCTGCTGATAAAACAAAAGTCCTATACCGGGCCGGCAAAGTTATTTACGACAAACGCGGCAAGGCTTCGACCTGTGAGCACTGTCAGGGAACGGGTTACGTGGGAAGAACAGCTATTTTCGAGATTGTCACAATCAATAAAGAACTGGCAAAAGCCATACGCTCACAACCCGTGCCTGAAATTGCCAAGCAGTTCAGACGTGCCAAAATGCTCTATTTACAGGAGCAGGCACTGAGAAAAGTCATCAACGGAACGACGACAATAAACGAAATGATTCGTTCGCTTAAAACGAAAGAGAAAAAACCTGCATGAATAAATCGTGGCGGCTAATTCTGCCGTAATGTGTTCTAACCGGGTAACGGCGGAAATCGCAAAGCCACGTATTAAAACAAATTTCGAAGAACCGGAGATTTTGTAATGATCAGTACTATAGTTGTGTTGTTAATAGTCGCGGGTTGTGCCGCCTTTCAGTTCTTCAAAGGCACAATTGCCAGGGCGTTTGCCACTATCGTTATTGCTGTTTTTGCGTGTATCGTTGCTTTCGGCTTTTTCGAGGCACTGGCGGGCCTTCTGATAAAACGCGGCGAAAGCGGCAGTATGTTGTCCCTCGTGCCATGGGCGCAGGCAATCGTTTTTTTGCTGCTTTTCGTTCTGGTTTTTGCAGTTTTACAGACAGCTATGACTCAATTAACACCCAAAAAAATCGACATGGGTTACCTGCCCGAACAAATAGGACGTCCCATCCTCGGAGCAATCCTGGGGCTTATTGTATCCGGCGTCCTGTTGACATTCCTCGTTCTCGCACCCTTACCGGACACATATCCCTACCCGAGATTTGAGTCAAGGAGCATCAAGGTCGATAATCCCGCCAAAGCTTTTCCGAATGTTGACGGACTCGTGACAGGCTTGTTCGGCGTTATAAGCAACGGCTCCTTCAGCGGCCAGAGAAGTTTTGCCACTATGCACCCGGACTTTCTGGACCAGATTTTTCTGAACCGGCTCGAGGGCGATGTATCGCTCGCCACAAGTAACACTCCGGCAATTGATGTGCCACGGGATGCTGCGGTATGGCCGGCGACCGAGACTGTCAAAACCAGGTTGGAAGAGCTTAATAGTCAGGGGCAGCTTGCACGCTCGCCGGGAAAGCTAAAAAGCGGCTCCGACCTGATGATTGCACGAGTCGGAATCAAAAGGGCCGCCCTGAACGCCGAACAAAAAGTTAGTGCCGGCAATTTCACTCTTTCTCAGTTAAGACTGATATGCAAACGCAGGGGATATGACGGAAACCAGCTCACCGGCAAGGGGCAAAATGTTTATCCGATCGGATATCTTACCTCAGCGAATCAGATAGAAACATCCTACAAAATAACAATAAGCGGCAACGATTTCGGAAACAGCCAAACAAAATATCTCGATTTTATCTTTGCCGTACCAAATGGTTTTGTCCCGGCTCTGGTCGAGTTTAAGCTCAACAGTGTTGTTCAAATCCCGACAAAAGCAATACTAAACGATGCTGCTGAAGCACTTTCGGCAGCCGGCTCTGATGGCTCCCGTCAAGAGACAACGCCCGGCGGCGATACATAGGATCTCGAATAAAAAAAATCTAAAAAGTTAAAAATAAAAACTAAAAAAACTACGGAATCCGCCGAAGGCGGATGACTTCATTAATTTTGCTTTTTTCACTTTAAGTTTTTAGTTTCTCATGGGATGACTTCATTAATTTTGCGTTTTTAGCTTAGAGCTTTTAGTTTCTTGTGCACTTACGACTTATGCTCTTATAACTTATCGAATCTATGCCCGGTGTGCAGTTCGAGTGTGATAAAGGTGTCCGGTACATTTTTTATGCGTGAAAAAATGTACCGGACACCTTATCGGCCACGATACGATAACCTATCTCACCGATTAACTGCAAACAACCAGCTCTTCCAAATCCAATTCCATTAAATGTTCGAGATAGGCGTTAAGCTCTTCTTCTGAGAAAGTAGCGAGAAATTCCGGCCTGGCAGTTTTGTTGATTTTACAAATGTAGTCTATCAACTCCCTTTTGTCCATACGTCCACATCCTTCAAAGTAAGTTAAAGTGTCTAAAGTGCCTTAAGTTTTAAGTGAACTAAAGTTTAGAGTGCCTAAAATTGAAAGCTTTAACTTTAGCTCATTTTCATTCTGTGCAATATCGACACAGCAAACAGCTTTTCTTTAACCAACCATCCGGCCGCTATGGACTCTGTCCTATAACCTGTACTACTATATAGAGCAATATCCTCTACAAAACCACCATATGTAGATATAGATGATAAAATTCCTGCCGTGACATCTTATATGTCCAATAAAATCGCACGATGTAGAAGGCTAATCGCGAATAAAAAAAATCGCATATTTTTGTTTTTTCCCATCCCGATGCAAATTGCCGCTTATTTTTTTGTAAACAAATTCTTGTCCCGAGCCTCTATAATGACGGATATGCAACCGGTTGAGACAAAGTTGTCCCAGGGATAACTGATATGTAAAACAACAAGGATTCCAAGTGCAGAAAATTGAATTCAAAGAGCTGATCGACAACTATAGCGACACCGTCCTGAAAACCGCCGCGCGGATACTGGGCGATATACAGCAGGCTCAGGATGTTCATCAGGAGGTGTTTCTTGAAATATGGCGACGATGGCATAAATACAACGGGCAGACAAACTGGGATGCATATCTTTATCGCACAACGGTGCGAACGGCGATTAAATTTGCACGAAACTCACGTGCCGGGCAGAGTATAGTTCGTCAATCCCACGAGGGACACCTTACGGCGGAATACGCCGAAAGCCCGGATATGCCGGATGAGCCATTGAGAACCGCTGAATTGCGGCAAAAATTGGCCGCCTCACTTGAGAAATTACCGAAACGCCAGGCCGAAGTTTTTGTCCTTTCGAGAATGGAAGGAGTAAGCGCCGAAAAAATCGCCGAAATTCTTGGCTGCTCACAAAAGACAGTGAGGGTTCACCTCCATCGAGCGACCAGAAAATTAGCCCGTCAAATGAGTGACTATCTTATCGAATAATACAGGTGCATTATGAATGAACATAAAAAAATAAAAAAATCTTTGGTAGATTACGCCCTTGGAGAGCTGCCGCAGGAGCAGACTTCTACGGTACAAACACATCTGGCCGAGTGTTCCGAATGCGGCAGTGAATTTAAACTTATCAAAGCACTGCTTGAATGTACGGATCAGATAAGCAAATCTTCGCCGGATAAACGAGTATGTGATTCGGCCAGGCAGGCGATTCTTCAAAATGTAGAAAATCAAAAAATCAAACAAAACTCCGGGCTCATTATGAGTCTGGAATATATAAGAAAAACGATTATGAAAAGTCCCATCATAAAAATCGCCGCTGCGGCGGTTATCATTATAGCTGCGGCAATAATTTTACATAACGGTTCGATAGATTTGGCGGGCACGACTTACGCTCAGATGCGTGAAAATATACGAAAAATGCCCTGGGTGCATATCATAACCCAGGGAATCTACGAAGGACAGGAAGTAGAAATGGAGCAGTGGTTTTCCGACGAAGAAAGTATAATCGCACTGAAAAAGCCCGGCGGTGAACTTGGATTTTCCGATTATAAAAAAGGAAGAAGATATATCTATGATCCCAATACACGGGTAATTTCACTGTCGTTTATCGAACCGAGCGAATACCCTAAAAATGCCATACCACTGCAAAACGGGATTGACTCCATGCTGTCTATGCTTACGCAGCAACAGGCTGATATCGTTCATCGTTCGGGACGCTTCCAGGGTGAAAAAGTCGAAATATATGATCTCGAATATAAAGTAGGAAAGATAACGATAAACGGCAGAATCAACGTTGATCCAAGAAGTCGTTTACCGATATCCTGCGAGTACGAGAGTACCGATGACGAAGGAAATCAGGCAACCGCATGGATGCGATTCGAGTTCCCTGAGAAAGGGCCGAAAAATATCTATGATATCGGCGCGCCCGATTCGGCGAAAGCTCCCGACGGGGATTTGCAGGATGTTCTGGAAACATATCTATCGCACAGAAATAACTGCCCGCAACGTTATATTGCCATCGTTACGGAAGAGCAGTGGTACGACAAGATTCGGTATCTCGACATTATTTTCAATGACGGAAAAACTCAAAGTAAAGAAAAGCTCAGCACAGACGAATTCAAAGAGCAGTGGATGAAATACGCCGGTCAAAAAGATGTTTCTTTCGATGACATGCTCGAACTGGCACAGAAGGGAGGCAACGAATACAGCCATATCAGTCTTTATACAGATGGAAAGTCTTACTGGACTTATCGAAGTAAAAA
>JAFGBG010000091.1 GCA_016933295.1 Sedimentisphaerales bacterium
CCGTACATGCTTTTTAGCTGGCTGGGCGGCATGGCGGAAGTTTCGTTGTTCAAATTCGTGCTTATAAGCATAGTTTTCAGAACGATAAGATTCGGCTCCGAATCGCTGCTTTTCTATTTCCTCGGCAACAGGGCGAAAAGATTAATAGAAAAATATTTCAATATTGCCACGGTTGTTGTTATCATATTGCTGGCCGTTGTGGTCTATGCGATAAAGTTACTGGGCCGGTTGTTTGAAGGATGAAAAATGAACGAAGCCCAAAAACGAACACTCCTTAAAGTTGCCCGCGATACCGTCGAGGCGGTAATCAATCGCAGGCCGATGCAAAAACCCACCTCGGACGATCCCGAGCTGAACGTTTCCGGCGGATGTTTCGTGACATTGAAGAACCACGAAAAACTTCGCGGCTGTATCGGCCAGTTTATTTCCGAAGATCCGCTGATTGAGCTTGTCGCCGAGATGGCGAAGGCCTCGGCCACCGGTGACACTCGCTTTTTTGCCAACCAGATAAGCCCGGCCGAGCTTAACCATCTCGATATTGAAATATCCGTTCTTTCGCCGCTCAAGCGTACCAACAATCCACGGAGTTTGCGGCTCGGAATCGACGGCATTTATATCAAGCGAGGATATGCCTCGGGCTGTTTTTTGCCGCAGGTTGCCACTGAGACAGGCTGGGACAAGGAGGAATTTCTCTCCTATTGCTGCGCGCACAAGGCCGGTTTGAGACCCGATGCCTGGCGCGACCCGGAGACGGAAGTTTATCTGTTCACCGCCGAAGTTTTCGGCGCCGACTTCAAGGATATTTAACCTGATATTTATCCGACCATTCATAAATTTCTTTCGTATTACATCCCATAATTTGTCCTTTCATTAGTTTAGACGAAAAAAACGTCCTGCTGGACAAAATGTTTTGGATTTTTTATTATTTGCGACCGATGATAACTGTAACTTCATACTTTGGACGTAGTTTTTGATACAGGAAGGAATGCGGTGAGAAATTTTCCCAGGATTTTGATAATAGTATTTTTTTTCCTTATCGGGTGTAAATCCGAAAATACTCCCGGTGTGGCCGGCAGCGCCCGGCGTATTACAGAATATACGAATATTATCGCCGATGATATTCGGGGGCGTAATTTGCCCGATTTGGAATCCGTAGAGCCGTGGGAAAGCGAATACGGGACGGGCCTGATACTTACAACCGCTCACTATAAGGTTCACACGACCCTGCTGAATCGCCGCATGCTCTGTAAAATACCCCGCTTTATTGAGACCGCTTACCGTGCTTACAACAGCCAGTTGCCCAAATCCATAGAAACCTCGGCGAAATTCCCTATCTTTCTTTTTGCCAAACGTACACAATGGGAGCATTTCACATGGTCTTTTGCAGGTGAGCACGCGGAGGTATTCTGCAAAATCAAGGCCGGAGCATATTGCCATAACGACGCCTGCGTCGCATACGATATCGGCCAGGAACGGACATTTCTGGCCATCGGGCACGAGGGATGGCATCAGTTTAACGGCAGGGTGTTCAAGTATCGTCTGCCGAGCTGGCTCGACGAAGGAGTGGCAATGCTCTTCGAGATGCACAGGACCGAGGACGAGAGGATATATTTCGTGCCGGGAGAGAATAATTATCGTCTGGATTCGCTGAGGAAAACTCTGGCGAAAGATAAAATCATACCGCTGCGTGAGCTGACCGCGATAAATCCCGGCCAGGTCATCGCCACCGACGAAACTGAGGACGTAATGGCTTTCTACAGCCAGTCTTATGCCCTCGTTCGTTTCCTTCGGGAAGCGGATTCCGGCAGAAGATTGGGGATTTACCACCAATTGCTCGCGGACGGGCTGTGGGGAAATTGGCCGCTCGATGATGTCAGCAGGGAAATTGCGATTGACAGAAATATACCGAGGACTATCCTCTGGAATCATATTGTCGGGACTTTGCTGTTTCAAAAGTATATCGGCGAAGATTTTGAGCAAATCGAGACCGAATATCTGGCCTTCTGTAACCAAATAGCTCGAAAATGATTGTTGTAAACTCATAATATTGCTCAAAATAGCATTGTCTTAATATCGGATACGAATCAATGCCCGAAAATTTCAAAGCGCCTTTGATTTTGGCTTCCGCCTCGCCGAGACGCAGAGAGCTTTTGGCCGGAGCCGGTTATGAATTTACGGCAGTTTTTCCCGATATCGACGAATCATCTTTTTCCGCCGGCTCGGCCGAGCCGGCTCAGTACGCCGAACGTCTTGCTTTAGCCAAGGCCAAAAGTACCGCCAGGAAGTATCCGGATAGTCTGATTATAGGTGCCGATACGATTGTTGATTTTCAGGGCCGGATTATCGGCAAGCCCGCCGACGCCGAAGATGCCCGGCAAATAGTTCAGTTGCTTTTCAGTGAACCTCATAAAGTCGTCACCGGGCTTGCGATTTGCAGATTCCGGGACGGCCTCGAGATAGTAGCTCACGAAATCACAATGATTTACCCGAAGCAATTGACGCAACGGCAGATAGATGAGCATATCGAAAGCGGCCGTTGGATCGATAAATCCGGCGCATACGCCATCAAAGAGAACGGCGATGAATTTATCGAGCGTATCGAGGGCAGCCTGACAAACGTTATGGGCATGCCGATGGAGCTTCTGGGACGCCTTTTGGATGATGTTATTCACGATAAATGACTAAATTGGCTTCGGTTTTCAACTTACCTCCAAATCTATTTAGATTTGTAAGTCACAAAGGTCCAGAGGCAAATAGGCACAAAGAAGAATTCCGGATTATTATTGACATAACTGACTTAATACTAAGCATTTAATAACTATACCCTGTCCGCTAAACGCTATCCCCTAATAAAATTGGGTTCGATTGGCTTTGAATTGGCTTCGTTTTTTTACCCTCCGAATCTTCCAAATTACACCTATTAACTTGTCATAAAATAACTTATGCCAAATTGCCTATTTTGAAATTGGGTTCGTTTTGCATAATTTTAGTAAATGGATTGATGCGTATATGAGTTGATGAGTGCATGCTTTTCCTCATTTACCCTTTTACTCATATACCGATTTACCCTCCAAATCAAAGATTTATGATTCCGTTTCCGCTACATCTAAACTCTGAAATAACAACCCCTTGGGGGTAAAATATCAAAAGTCAAAAATAAAAATGACATATCAAAATTCAAAATTGGTCTGTGCAATACGGCGAAGTCTTCTTAAGGCTGATAGGCTTATTTTTGATTTTTACGTTGTGGTTTTAACTTTTGACTTTTTCCTTTTGAATTGTGTTAGTGAATCCTCCATGGTTCAAATGCTATCTTATCTCGTTCCGGCCGTATTTCAAGCAAAATCCCCGCTTTCAAATGAAATTGACCTTGATACGGCACCTTTTCGTCGCTCGTGTCTCGTATCTCGTGGCTCGTGATTCGATTCTTGTCGTACGTCTTGCGTATCGTGGTTTGAGAGACAGTCGATAACCGGTTGCGTATGTACGCGGATGGAGTTTTGGTCGAGTTGGTGAAACAGGATCATATTCGTTGGGTGCTATTAGCCCCCAATCGGTCGTCTGTCGGCAAAACATCGGAAAATAGACGCAAAATGTCCTTTTTTTATGCTTGATTATAATCGATAATAGTGATATTATAAAGTTGTAGAGTTGTTCACTACGGATAAGTAAATAAAAAAGAATTGTATAAGATTATCATTAGTATAAAGTCTTTGGGAAGGAGGTTGGTATTTCTTATCTTAAGCTTGGAGGAGTACGGCAATACCTAATTGTACATACCTAATCCGGGCATATTATTGTGATATGAAAAAAACTCATTTTTATTGTTTTGATATCGCATCTTTAATCTCTTGGCAGATGCCTTAAAGTAACTTATGGAATTATTAGAGACACTTATAAAAGAAAAACTTCACAACAATTAAAGAAGAAAGGATGGAATACAATGAGCTGGAATCACATTTTAAGCAAGGCCTTGACGATTTTTATCGTCATCGCAATCTGTTTGGCCGGCAGCGTGTCTGCGCAGACTACGGTTTATGTCGATGGTTCGGTTAGCGCTACTGGTGACGGCACACTGGCTGCTCCGTATCAAACGATAGCCGAGGCATTGACACTCTCGAACACGGATCTTGTTGTCCTGGTCGCCGGCGGCACTTATACCAATGAACCGCGGTACAATGATGATATTTCCAACGGGCAAACGATTATCGGCAGCTATGACAGTTCCTTTACCACCTCCGATCCATCGGTGACTCCGACCATTATCGACATGGGAGCTCGACCTGAAACGGAGCAGAAAGGCGTTTTCTACATAAGGGCCACGTCATTTACCCTTGAGAACCTGATCATCCAGAATTCAACGACCGGTGAACATGATAACACAGAACACGGCGGAGCGATCTATGTTCGAAACGCCAGCACGGGAACCATGCGCGGCGTTACATTCCGCAATTGTGCAGCGAAATTCGAAAACGGCATCGAGACCGGAACACGCCGCAGTGGCGGCGCCGTGGCTATTCGTGACGGCTCGGCGGTTCTCTTTGAAGACTGTGTCTTCGATAACTGTACCGCAGTAGGTAAGGGCGGTGCCATCTATGTGCGCTCCGGCAATAATAACGTGAGGCTTCACCGCTGCTTGTTCACAAACTGCAGCGCAGGTAACGGCGCGTCGGCTATTGACGACAGCGAGGGCAGCGCCCAGATTGAGATGATCAACTGCATCTTCGCCAACAACGGGGCAGATGTGCTTTTCCCCGACAGAGTCGAACAGAGTGACTACTTGATCAGGGTTACCAACAACATGCAGGCCCTCATCTACAATTGCACGTTCGTCGGCAACAACAACCCCGCCGGATATATGTTTGACATCGGGAACGGCAGTGGCATCGCAACAAAGACAATCGTCAACTGCATTGTTGCCAATAACACGATCGGCGAAAACGGTGCCGGCGTCGCCGTCTTAAACTATGCAGACGGTTACGACGATGCGACGACTCTCGAAAATAACCTGTTTTTCTCGAACTCGGGCCTGAATCCGCTCGATCCCATCGGTGCCAACATTATCGGCTCCGGCGGCAACATCGAGGGCGACCCGCAGTTCGTTGACGCGGCGAACGGCGATTACCATCTGAGTGCAGGTTCGCCGGGCGAGGATGCCGGCCAGACGTTGACGTTTGTTCTTGACGATTTCTCCGGCAGAGCCCGTCCGGTCGGTTCGGCTTATGACATCGGCGCGCTTGAAGGCCAGGTACCTCCTCCTTCGGTGCAAAATGTTATAGCCACGGCAACCAGTTCGGCTAACGCCAATTTTGGACCTGAGAAGACGGTGGACGCCTCGGGTCTCAACGCCTGGGACCAGCATGACACGACACCGACAAACATGTGGCTGAGCAGCCTCGGTCAGGAACCGCCTGTCCAGATTCAATATGAGTTCGACTCTGTTTATAAGCTGGACCAGATGTGGATTTGGAACTCGAATAATTCCGTCGAGATGATCGCCGGTTTGGGCGGTTTGGGTGTAAAGACCGCGACGATTGAATACTCCACGGACGGCGATACATGGGAGACTTTGGCGGATGTCCCTGAATTCGCCCAGGCTACCGGTACCGACGACTACGCTCACAATACCACGGTGAATTTCAACGGTGTCACCGCGAAGTTCGTCAGGATCACCTGCACCAGCAGTTGGGGAGGCGGGGCTCAATACGGTCTGAGCGAGGTGCGGTTCTTCTACGTTCCGGTTAAGGCCCGAAATCCAAAACCGGCCAACGGAGCTGAGCGTGTTTCCACCGATGTGACTTTGAGCTGGAAAGAGGGAATAGAGGCCGCCGAGCATAACGTTTACATAAGTACCGACGAGCAGGCCGTGATTGACGGTACGGTCGCACCTGTGACGGTAGCCGAGACCAGTTACGGTCCGTTGTCTCTTGATCTTGGAACCAAATACTACTGGCGTGTCGATGAGGTCAATAACACCAATACCACACCGCTCTGGGAAGGCAACACATGGAGCTTCACGACCAGTGATTATCGAGTCGTGGACGATTTCGAGTCCTACAACGACATCCCCGAGGGCGAAGAAGGCAGCAACTTGGTTTATTTGACCTGGATCGACGGATATGACAATCCCTCTACCAACGGCTCAACAATGGGTTATGTTACTGGTGCCTCTCTTGAGACCGCGATTGTCAAAAGCGGCCATTCGGCGCCGTTGATGTATAACAACATAGCTGCGGGTGTATCTAAGGTAACTGCGAATACCAATAAACTGCAAAGTGGTTCTAATTGGACCACGGGCGGTTCTCCGAATGAGCTGGTGATTTGGGTTTACGGCGATGCCGATAATCCTGGTACAGACCGGATGTATGCTGAGGTTGGCGGCGTAAAGAGGATATTCAGCGGCGACATTGCCCTGGAAGAATGGCAGCAGTTCACGATCGACCTGACTTCACTGGGCATTAATCTGAATAATGTCGGTACCGTGACCATCGGTCTGGAGAAGATTGGTGCGACCGGCGGCGGTGGAATGGTATTTATAGACGATATCATGTTGCATCGTTCTTTGTAGGTATTGTCTGTTTTACATAATACTTTAATAGTGTGATAGATAAACAACCACGGGTTTTGGCCCGTGGTTGTTTTTTTGTCGATTTTGCGTGCTTTCGTAATTATCTGCGGTTTTTACACCCGGCGGTTCGGAATTAATACCTATCGTTAGTATATAATGCGCATATCATGTCCTATGGAGAATGACAACCTCTGATAACTGATTGTTATTTGTTTACATCTTCGCCGGGCAAAGGTATAATCTTTGGCGACAGCTTTGAGCGAGTGCTACGGGAAGTAGGTTTTTGAGGATTGAGAGAAATGATAAATGATCCATTTATTTTAATTTTGAGATTAAAATGGGTGCGTTAATATTTATCAAGGCGAGGCTTAAAATGAAAAACTATACTCTGTACGCAATATTATCTATGGTTCTCTTTGCTTCTATAACAGAAATTGTTCAATGTAAGGAAGAATCAAATATTGAAGATCTTATGAAAGCCAGAATTGAGAGTGCAAGAATAAGAGAAAATCCACCCGAAATAAAAATTACCGATGAACAACTTAAGGCGGCCGACCCAAATAAGCTTCTGGACATACTGGCGCCTTACGAGGAAGATACTGAAAGTTTTGTGAGAAGTGTAACTCATATTAATATTGTAAAGATAGCAAAT
This sequence comes from Sedimentisphaerales bacterium, assembly GCA_016933295.1. Taxonomy (GTDB): domain Bacteria; phylum Planctomycetota; class Phycisphaerae; order Sedimentisphaerales; family Anaerobacaceae; genus JAFGPS01. Next base: position 7,221 of record JAFGBG010000091.1, read on the forward strand.
TTACATCCTGATAATACAAAAGTTCGGCAGGAGGTTGTCAGACGATTAACAGAGGCGACGTATAATAGAAATGACAAACCTGCAGGAAGATTGTTAATGACATTCACGGCGAAAGATTTCAGCGAACCAAGTAAAGCTCTTATACGTCAGGCAATGGATAATGTTAATACAGGAGTTGTGGGTGGAAGCTTATGCGTATGGCTATGTGGAATTGCCGACCTTCAGGAAGAAATGCCCCGTCTGGAAAAATTGATGATTAATGAAGTTGCCTATAACAAAGATCCCAACATGAGATATGCTCCAAAATGGTACTATACAACAGGTTGGGCGGCACGCCTGGCAAGAGCACGCATGGGTGTCAAAGAAGATATTGAAATATGTGTGAGCTTGATAGAGGAAGAAATCGATAAAAATAATAATTTTCAACTCTTGGACAAATTGGGTTATATTCGCCGGCCGGAAGCAATTAAAAGCCTTAAGAAATATCTTGATAGCGATAAGAGACTTCCTCGTATAAACGAGAATACTCCTGGATCACCTTATGCAGACTATGTATTAGATATACTTATTGATTCTCTTGAAAATTTTCCAATCGAAAAGAAACCTGGCAGAGGTTATCGTTCAGAGCAAATCGAAACTGCCAGAAAGTGGATGTCAAAACAATCTAAATGGATAATCAGACGATGATATTCAACATATAAAAACGCTTACGAGAATTATAGGTGGAGACTGCTTTTATGTTTATGAAAGTGCCGTCATACATAATTTGCAAATCAGCTCTGATTTCGGCGGGTTATGTATTAGAGAGGAACTGATATGAAAAGGGTAATTATTATTCTACTTTCTATATTTGCGGCGAATTTTTCTATTGCTGCGACCTCGGCATTGCCTGCTTACGAGCAGGCGAAGAAATTGGCCGTGGCAGCTTGGAAGTCCGCCCCTCGAAGTATCGATGTAACATATTATTCAACAATAAAAGACAACACAAAAACCGAGGAGAAGCTCCGGCAATTTTATACAGAATTGTTTGAAAATGAGTATGGGCCGGACGAAAAACTAAGTCCTGAAATGCTCAAACGCAAAGAGGAAGATATTCAGATTAACGTAGAAAGCGAGCTTGCCGAACAAAAGCAGGGAGGCAGAAAGGTCAAATACAGAGTTCGCTGTGATGGAATCTGCTATCGAATAGACCGAGTTGATGGAAGCCCGTCCAGAACTGTCGGCAAGGGCGCTGCTCTGGAACAGTTCATGCCCGGAAAGAAGCTCGATGCCAACACACCTTTTGAAAGGAGTCTTATTGAAACGCCGGCACCGACTAATGGCTTTGTGCGTTATACATATTTCCACGGGCTCAAAGTCGCAGAGATAGAAAAAATGAATCAGAGCCCAACAATAGTTAAAAACTGCAAAATAAGCAACATTTTGATGATGCCAAATGCATTGATTCTGCAGATGAAATTGGGAACTCGAAGGAATAGCTCGGCGGCAGGGATTTTTGATGTTAACCAGACAAAGATAAAACAATTATGCTCCGGCACAGTAGAAGGTTTCGGCGTGAAAATTATACCTGATGAAAATGAACCCAACGTGAAAGATAGAATTGAGTTCAGTCTTTACAGTGATAAAAACATCGAAATCTCAAAATCATTTATGATTTGCGCTAAAGACAATTATTTGAAGGTTTATTATTTCGAAGCTACAAATCCTGGTGCTGATAAATTCCCCTTATTCACAAGAACGTGCAGCGATTTCGACGCTCAGGGGATTCCTCATAATATTACGCAGGTTCAATATGACGCCGAGGGGAATATTCGACTTCATGAAACTTATAAAATCGAAGACATTAGCTTAAATATGGCTATTGCGAAAGAGGTTTTCGAGTTTAATCCTCCGGCCGATTATGTAGTTACGGACTTCCGTTTGCCGGAGGCCGAAAGAAAGCTGGCAAAAATCGAGAGCATTAAAAACATACTCAAGAGCGAAGCTTCGGTGGGCCGCAAATCGAAGGCTCTTATCGACTTGAAAGAATATCTAAAAGACGATCCCGCCCAATTAAAGGAAATTCTCACTTCCCTGCAGAATGATAAAGAGCCTGACATTCGAAGGCTGGTTGCTGCGCTCTTGCGGCAAATTGAGTCGAAGAAGCAAGAATAAATGAGCAGAAACCAGAAGGAACAGGGACATCAATTGAGGATGGCTAATTTTTCGCGCAGGGATTATCCGGGATAAATCTTACCGGAGGATACTTAAGGTTGGATTTAAAATAAAAAAGGGCCGCAAGCCAGATACTTACAGCCCTTGATTTCTGATTGTATTATGATAATAGTTCTTTACGTTTCCGCAGTTTCGCACAGGCAAGACCTAAACCCAGACTGCCGAGAATGAAAGCACCAGGTACGGGAACAATAACGCCGCCTGTCTGTTCGAAGCCGGCATAGCGTACATTCTCTTGAGAGTAGTTATAGAAACCGAACTGGCCGGAGGAGAATGTGCTGTCGTAAATAGTATGATCCCAAAGCGTGGTTGAACCCTGCATAACAATAATATGAATTTCACCGGGAGTAAGATTAAAATCCAGATGGAAATCATACAATGTATTATCCGCCCATCCCAGTGTTGAGCTATGGTTTTGTGCCAGTACATCCATATCTCCATAGTCACTGCCGTTTTCCCAGAACTCGGATAACGATAAATCAGCTAAGCCGTTACCTGTTGAGCCGGTCATTTTCTTTATGGTCATCCCTTCGTAGGCGTATGTGCTGACATATGACTGGTTTGCCTGCTTCCAATCGAATAAATAGAAGTTGCTGGAATTCTGATAGCCGAATACGAATCCCATGTAGTCATCATCGTTTGTGGTCCGAACTTGCCACGAACCGTCCATTGAATAACTCGTTTGATTCAGGTTGTTCAGATAGAAGGACGGGTCCGCATTGACGACTTGATCCACATAAGTGTTACCGCCACCTAATATCCAGTTTCCTGCCGCTTGACCTCCTGGGAAATCTAAAGTCAAAGGCGACCAGCTCGTAAGGTCCACCGGATCACCATAGGCTGATAGTGCAAATGCAAAAACTGTGATGATAAAGAGAGATTTTCTTAACATAACCTAACTCCTCCTTAAAACTGGGTAAGGAATACAAATACTAATATACAATTTTATCTATCTTAACATGGCAAAAGAATATTTAAAGGATAATTTTGGATTTTGATGACACTGCGTTCGTAGAAATTAATTTTGTTAATATGTAACTGTTTGTATTGAAACGGCTTAGTCCGATAATAGATTTTTATGCTTTTTTAACTTTTTTTCTAAGTATTCGCTTATTTTTTATTTGTTGCCGCTTGAATGCAAATTATCGAAGACCATAGGGGCTAAAAAACGATTGCCGCTCTTGACAATTTTGTTCGATTATGGTATAAATAGTTTAAAATGCTTTGATATAGTAGTGAGGCATTTTTCATGCATGGAGGGGCGTTTTTGGACATTTCCCGCAGATGGAGCAGGGGCTTGTATTCTTGCATCGACGTTTGTGAGGTGGATGATTGGGATTACTTAAGCGCATCAAAGAATGGAAGCAGTCTTTGGGTAAGAATCCCGGGCCTGTCGGACCTGCCTATATAGAAAGACTCGAACCTCGAATTTTGCTTTCGGGAGACGGCCTTCTCGCCGTTGAAGCGGCAGAAAATGAGCTTTTGGCGAATGCGGTGATTGAGCAAACCGAGGTTATGCTGTATGAATCGAACGCAGTCGAATCTGATTCGCTCACTCTCGAACTAAACGGCCAGGGACTGCAGTTCAACCTGATTCCCGCCGCGGGGATGTCGCAGCAGGCCATAGATGCATTCCAGGAAGCGGCGGATATTTTTTCTGATTTATTTACTGACGATATCATAGTCAATATTAAAATAAATTTCATGGAGCTCTCCTCAGGTGTCCTGGGGACGAGCAGCTTCACGGTTGAGTTAAGCTCGTACTCTGAGATTTATGATGCGCTGCTCGACGACGTGACCGGTTCGAGCGACAATACGGCAACCGCGTCTCTTTCGACTGATTCCGCCCTTGGTATTTATATCAATCTTACAAGCAACAATCCGAACGGTTCCGGAAGCATTACGCCCTATCTCGACAACGACTCGGATGCGAACAATACTGTTATAAGATTGACTACCGCGAACGCGAAAGCTCTGGGGCTGCTTGCCGCGGATAACTCAGCAGTAGATGCCACTATAACGTTGAACAGTTCGTTTGACTGGGACTTCGATCGCAGCAACGGCGTTGATTCCGGTAAGTTCGATTTTGTGGGGATAGCCCTGCACGAGATCGGCCATGCATTGGGATTCGCCAGCGGCGTGGATTATCTCGATGAAAATCCAGGATTCTCGGACATAAATTATCGATATGTTACCGTCCTGGATCTCTATCGACATTCCGACGACAGTCTAAGCGCCGGCGCCGACATCGACTGGACGGCCGACACCCGAACCAAGTATTTCTCGATAGACGGCGGCCTGACTGTTCTCGCTACCTTTTCTACGGGAGAAAATTACGGCGACAGCAGACAGGCCAGTCACTGGAAGGACAATTTGAGTATAGGCATCATGGACCCGACATGTGCCCCAGGCGAATATGTGGATATTACCAGTACCGATATAGTAGCCTGGGATGTTATCGGCTGGGATGTTGCTGAGCTGGTAGTGACCGTTCAGGATATACCCTATATTCAGGACTTCAGCTCGGGCCTGCCGGGCGC
>JAFGBG010000011.1 GCA_016933295.1 Sedimentisphaerales bacterium
GTGTCGGAGTGGCTTATCGAGCAGCCTTGGAAAGGCTGTGTAGGGCTTGTCCCTACCGCGGGTTCGAATCCCGCCCTCTCCGTTTTATAAGTTTTTAGTTGGTTAAAATTATTCACTAAAAACTACTGACTATCATACTTTTGGTGCATTTGGAAAACCTGTGGGGATATCTTTCGACTTATACTAACTTTATATATGGTGCAGTAAAATGAAGACAAATACGATGTACATCTCAATAATATCGTTGCTCCTTATCGGCAGTCAGGCATTTTCACAAAAGTTACAAATTAACAGGTACGATCTTGTAAAAAGACACAATGTCGTAATCGAGGAATTGAATCCGTTAAGTCCTCTGGCGGTCGGCAACGGCGATTTTGCATTTACGGCGGATATAACCGGACTTCAAACTTTTGGTGATTACTATTATAAAAACGGCGTGCCTTTGGAAACGCTCTCGAATCACTTCTGGCATTCTTTTCCGAACACGGAGAATTTGACGCTCGAAGATGCCGAGAAAGAATATGATTTTCATGGTGGGAAGGTTTTTTATGCCAGTCTGGAGAAAAGTCCGGCAGGTCAGTATTTTCGGAAGAATCCGCACAGGATACCTTTGGGACAGCTCGGTCTTGTTCTTTCCAAAGCGGACGGTTCGGCTGTTAGGATGGAAGATTTGAAAAATATTCGCCAGGAGCTGGATTTGTGGACGGCGGTTTTACAAAGCAGATACCAGATAGAGGACAGGCCCGTATTGATTGAGACAATCTGCCATCCTGGTTACGATATGGTCGCAGTCAAGATTAAATCGCCGCTTATTGCGGAAGGACGATTGAAACCGAGAATTCGTTTTCCTTATTCTTACGATGCTTCGGTCAAAAACAAACCTCCCTTCGACTGGTCGAATCAGGATTTGCACGAGACGAAAATATTAAAACAAACACCTGAAAGCATTCAGCTCGAGCGGATTCTGGATGACAGTCGTTATTATGTGAAAATCGAATGGACGGGCATTAACCGAATAGAGCAAAGAGAACGGCACGATTTTATTTTCGAGCCGGCGGAAGTCGAAGAATTTAGTTTCGTATGTGCCTTTTCCAAAGAAGCGATGGACAACAAGCTGCCGTCATTTGAATCTGCTAAAAAAGCATGTGCCGCATCATGGGAGAATTACTGGACAAAAGGCGGCATAATTGATTTTTCCGGAAGTACGGATCCCAGAGCGAATGAGCTGGAGCGGCGTGTTATTTTGTCTCTGTACCAGGTTAAAATGCAGTACTCGGGGAGTTTTCCGCCGCAGGAAAGCGGCCTGACACATATTAGCTGGTACGGCAAGCATAATACCGAGATGTATTTATGGCATGTGTCTCATTTTGCCCAGTGGGGGCGTATCGAGTTGTTGGAAAAAAGCCTGGCGTGGTTTCAAAGTATTTTGCCGCAGGCAAGAGAATTGGCAAAGAAGTTGGGAGTTGAAGGCGCCCGCTGGCCCAAAATGACCGGAATAGACGGGCGGCAGAGTCCGGGAAGTATTAATCCTTTTATTATCTGGAATCAGCCGAATTTGATTTACGTTTCAGAGCTTTGTTACAGGGCGCATCCCGACCGTCAAACGCTGGAAAAATACAAGGATTTGGTGTTTGAGTCGGCGGATTTTCTGGCATCTTATGCATATTATGATGAAAAAGCAGACAGGTACAATTTGGGCCCGCCTGTTAAAAATGTTTCCGAAGATACCGCCGAAAATAATACGAAAAATCCGACTTTCGAATTGGCGTATTGGCATTACGGGCTTTCTACCGCTCAAAAATGGCGTCAACGTCTGGGAATGCCGCGGAATCCGAAATGGGATGAAGTCCTGCAGAAACTGGCTCCGCTGCCGGTTCAGGATGGTTTATATCTGGAGATTGAGACCGAACCCGATATTTACCGGCGCGGCAGGGGCGGCCCGACTTCTATGCTAATGGCCCTGGGATTTCTGCCGGAAGGAACGAATGTGGATAAGGAAATTATGCGTCGGACTTTTCAGAGAGTTGTCGGGGGGGATCGGAGATTTTCAAGCTGGGGTGCTGGATCGGTGGCTATGACGGCAATAAGGCTCGGCGAAACGGATGTTGCAATCGATATTCTGTGCGGCCAGCGAGGAACGAATCGTTATATGCCGAACGGCCTTGTGCCGCGTCCGAAGGAACCGATGAATTGTCCCGCCTATCTTCCGGTAAATTGTTCTTTCCTGTCGGCTGTAGCATTAATGGCCACCGGCTGGGATGACGCCGAGAAGACTGGTGCGTCGGGTTTTCCGTCCGATGGCGGCTGGAATGTACGCTGGGAAGGATTGCAGCGACTGCCCTGAGACTAAGAGATTGTCCGGCAAATCTTCGTAAGAGGATATATTTGCCCTTTTTTCCTCGAGATGACTCTCGGAAATTAACTTTTACTTGCTATCTGTCCCGAATGCAATATACTTGTGTTCACATAAGCCGTACTGTCTGGAAAATGTTGTTGGATTTTCATAACCTTATGAATTGCAGGAAGTTGTGGGGTTTAAATGATAAAATTTCGATAAGATGTCCAACCTGAATTAGATATGTATAAGGAGAATAAAAATGATAGATCTTAAGAAATTAGAAGTTTGGTTCGTAACGGGCAGTCAGCACCTTTACGGGCCTGAGACGCTGAAACAGGTAGATAAAGATTCCGCAGAGATTGCCGCGGCACTCGATAAATCTGCAATTATCCCATGTAAAGTTGTTTTCAAGCCTGTCTTGAAAGGGCCGGAAGAGATAACGAAATTGTGTGCCGAAGCAAGCACTACTGCCAACTGTATAGGTTTAGTGACCTGGATGCATACATTCTCACCGGCGAAAATGTGGATTGCCGGTCTTAAGGCACTAACTAAACCGATAGTTCATCTTCATACCCAGTTCAACAGGGATATTCCCTGGAGCACTATCGACATGGATTTCATGAACCTGAATCAATCCGCTCACGGCGGCCGCGAATATGGCTTTATTTTGAGCCGCATGCGCAAGGACAGGAAAGTTGTTGTCGGCCACTGGAAAGA
>JAFGBG010000092.1 GCA_016933295.1 Sedimentisphaerales bacterium
CATTTATCAGTAATCTTTGTAAAGTGACAACCACTGAGGCCAATCACCCGGCTGAATACCGCCCGCCCTGGTCCAGACACCGCTGGTGTTAAATTCACGATGCCATTTAAGAGTCCAGAGCTCTTTTAGCCCGACACATCGCACCGACCAGTCCATAAAGGTGAAATTGACCTTTCCATTGTGACGATCAATGCAGTAGTGCTGTATCTCGTTCGTCGAGCCCTTGTCACCTGTGCCGAACGCGTCCCTGTTGGCTGGCGGCTGATCCGTATCCAGGGGCCAGCCATCGTGCCAGGTGGAATCTCCCAATATCGGAATCTCGTCCAGGTGGCCCTTCACATTATTGGTTGTCCTCCAGAACCAGACAAGCTCGCGTGCTCCCCGGTTTTGGGTCATGTAGTTGGTCCATGAATTAATGCCGTAGCTGCTCACAAAGGTATGGGTACCACCGGCCGGTGTGGCAATTGTCCGTTCCCAGGATTTGAAGGTACCCAGGTCCGAGGTGTTATTTACCACGGTCCTGGCCGTAGGGCATCGCAACATCTTGTCTTCGTTCTTGTAGTAGGATTTCAAGGCGTTCATCCACAGGCCGGTCTCTCCGACATCCCAGCCCGGATTGAATTTTCCGTCATGGTCGTCCGTGTACAGTTTGAAACACAATCCCCAGCTCTTTAAATGAGCCCGGCAGGTTATGTTTTGCGCCTCCTTCTTTACGCGATTCAAAGCAGGCATGAGTATGCCCATCAGCAAGGCGATAATTGCAATGACCACGAGTAATTCGATAAGAGTAAACGCCCTGTTATTTTTCTTCATATAATTTTCCTTGCGCCTTTTCCTGGAAAAAGCTCCTCTTTTTTTAGTCGTTATTTCGTGACTTTTTCTATTTCAATATCTCGATATGTTACCGAAATGAATAGCGGACTGTTCATGATTAAAATCAAAAACTTTCTCACGAAGTTAAAAGTAAATGTATGCCTGCCTGAGTTACGCTTTAAAGAATATTTAAGACCACAGTATATATAATGTATCATGTTAGGTGCTTTTTTACAAACAAAATCTTCGATCTGACAGGTATCGAACTGCTTTTGAGATGCCAAAAACGGCTCTGTTTACACTCCGAAATCCGAAAAGCCGTTTTGCAGCCGGAAGGGTCGGTATTTTACTGTTTATTAAAGACGTCGATTTCTAAATGCTTATATATTAATTGGTTAGCTAAGCCGCGTAAAACGTATCGTTTTCAATGGTCTTCTTTATGTGAGACTGTAGTTCTTAAAAAATTGCCGGAATTGTTGATTGTGATTATAATGCGGGCCTTGAGTTTCTCGCCGGTGTCGATTCTCCGGCAGGCCGGTGATGAGTGAACGTTCTGACAATTGCTCTTATATATAAAATGGAGTCATTAAAATGAAATCCACAATCCTGTTTCTTGTTATCGCCGCGATGATTCTCTTTGTTCCGAATGACTCGGCGGTTTTTGCTCAGTCACCTGTGGCGGTTGTTTCTATCGACCTGGCGCAGCCCGGCAAATCCATCAGCCCAGATTTACTCGGCATATTCTTCGAGGATATTAACTATGCGGCGGACGGGGGGCTTTACGCCGAAATGGTGCAGAACCGTTCGTTCGAGTATCAGGCTACCGAGCGGCTCGACTGGACTCCGTTGACGGCCTGGGAATTGGTCAGGTACGACGGCGGCCGCGGCTCATTGAAAATCACCGATGCCGTGCCGCTGCATCCGAACAATGCACGTTACGTTGTTGTCGAGACACAGCAGCCGGGCGGCGGCGTCGGGCTTGCCAATTCCGGTTTTGACGGCATTCCAATCAAGTCCGGCGAGCAATACGATTTTTCCGTGTTCGCGCGCCAGCTATACACCGGCAATCGGTGGGGCGGCCCGGGCGTTCTCGAAGGCCCGGCGAAACTTGTCGTTCGTCTCGAAGATGCCGAACGAAAGGTGCTCGGCGAAGCGTCGTTTGAAATTTCTGGTCGCGACTGGCAGCGGCTCGCCGGAACTATTACCGCTGCCGGTACCTACCCGGCCGCGAGGTTGGTTGTGCTTTCACTGACAAGAGGCGGCATAGCCCTGGATGAGATTTCACTGTTTCCGCGAAAAACTTTCAAAGGTCGCAGGAACGGTTTACGTGCCGACCTCGCGCAGGCGATTGCCGACCTCAAGCCGAAGTTCGTGCGTTTTCCCGGCGGCTGCCTCGTGCACGGTTACGGCCTGGGCAACATGTATCGCTGGAAGGACAGCATCGGTCCGATCGAACAAAGACGCGGCCAGCCGAATATCTGGGGTTATCACCAGTCACTCGGCCTCGGCTACTTCGAGTATTTCCAGTTCTGCGAGGATATCGGCGCCATGCCGCTGCCGGTTGTGCCGGCAGGTGTCTGCTGTCAGAACGCCGACAATCAGGGCGGCACGGGCCAGCGGGGATTGCCGTTGGAAGATATGCCTGCCTATGTTCAGGAGGTGCTCGATTTAATTGAGTGGGCGAACGGCCCGGCGAATTCGACATGGGGCGCCAAAAGAGTAGCGGCGGGGCACCCCGAGCCGTTCGGGCTGAAATATCTCTGCGTCGGTAACGAGGAGCATATTACACCGGTGTTCAGGGAGCGTTTCAAGATGATTTACGACGCCGTCAGGGCGAAGCATCCGGAAATCACTGTAATCGGCACGGTCGGGCCGTTTCACAGCGGTGAAGATTACGAGCAGGGCTGGAAAATTGCGAACGAGCTGCGCCTCCAAATGGTGGACGAACACTACTACGAAAGTCCGCAGTGGTTTTTGAATAATCTGCAACGATACGACGGCTACGACCGAGCCAAATCCAAAGTCTATCTCGGAGAATACGCGGCGCACGAATCCAACCGCGCAAATACACTGCGTTCGGCGCTGGCCGAAGCGGCTTACCTGACCTCACTGGAGCGCAACGGTGACATCGTCCGATTCGCCTCGTATGCGCCTCTTCTGGCCAGGCAGGGCCATACCCAGTGGCGGCCGGATATGATTTATTTCGACGGTGACGGCGTTCTGCTTTCGGCGAATTATTACGTTCAGCGGATGTTCGGTCAAAATCAGGGTGATATTTATCTGCCGGCTACTATCGTGCCTGCCGCGGACTCGAATCAAGGCGTAGATAATATTGCCGTTTCCTGTGTGCGAGACTCGAAATCGGGCGATGTAATCTTGAAAGTCGCCAATACCGGTTCGACTGCACAGCCATTACGCATACAGATGCAGGGAGCTCGTGACATAAACAGCAAAGCGGTTAAAACCGAACTCAAGGGCTCACCGACCGCGGTGAACAGCTTCGAGAGGCCGAATCTCGTCGCCCCACAGACTTCGACCGTTACGGCGGGAAATTCGTTCGATAATGAATTTCCAGCGTATTCGCTGACGGTGATTAGATTCAGCTTTCAGTAAGTAACGGCTCTTTTTTTGACAATGTCCGGAAGTAATTTTATTCAGACGGAATTCGCAATATAGTCAGAGAGTACGGCTGAAATTCGTATGTAAAGCTCGGGCCGCCGACCGGCACGGATTTTTCCGCCGGAGATACTTTCTTTGGCTCTTCGAGCGTGTTTTCGTCGTCCAGACTTTTGCCCGACAGTATTATCGCTTTGGCCTGCGGTCCGGCTTTGCTTACACCCGAAAGCTCGATTTCCGCCTTAAGTCCCTTGTTCGTGACATTGACCGCTTTAACGATAATTTCGCCGGCTTTTTTATCCAACGTGCTGCTCACCGACAATGCCTTCTTTGTATCATCGAGATTCGGCACGTCACTTAGCTTGACGGTCAGCAGATTCGTGCCGGGATGAAGGCTGAACAACTGTTGCACGTAATAGTTCGCCGAACCGTAAACGTTCAGGTTGTCGAACCAAATCATATCCGGCCTCCACTGCCAGGCATCCTCATGCCCGAACAGCGGTGCATAGCAGGTCATTCTCACCAAATCGCCGTTGCGTTCCATGCCGGTCATAAATGCCGCCTCGTAAAGGGCGCTCTTGAGATTGTTGCGATTGTTGGGACTGGCGACACCGACGCTCTGAGCGGCATATTCGCCCACGAACAGCTTCGGTCCTTTGCGCGGGTAGTCGTCGTAGAAGTTGACGTTCTCCAGGAACCAGTCCGGATTACGATAAAAATGCTCATCTACGAATTCAGGATTTAGCTGTCGCCATTGCTTCCAAAGATATTCGATTTCCGCCGGGCCGTTGGGAAAGATTGTGGCGTCCGAACCGGTTGCGGCGATAAGCTGCATATCCGGATATTTTTCCTTAATCGCTTTCGCGAATACCTTGTAGCGTTCGATATATTGCGGGCCCCATTGCTCGTTGCCGACGCCTAACATCTTCATGCCGAACGGCTTCGGATGGCCCATATCAGCCCTGACTTTGCCCCACTTGCTATCCGCCGGGCCGTTGGCGAATTCAATCAAATCCAGCATATCCTGGACATACGGTTCGAGCTGGTCCATGGGCACTAACTCGCCGGAATTGAACTGGCAGGCCATGCCGCAGTTGAGAATCGGCATCGGTTCGGCGCCGATATCTTCGCACAGCTTGAAATACTCGAAGAAACCCAGGCCGAAAGACTGGTAGTAATCCCTGGTCAGGCGGTGTTTGAATTCCGTGTTCCAGCGGTTTTTAATTAGTTTGCGCTGGCTGATGTCACCGATGGTGTTTTTCCACTGATAACGCAGTGACAGGTCGTAACCTTCCACGATACAGCCGCCGGGGAAACGCAGAAAGCCCGGTTTCATATCCGCCAGCATCTGCACGATATCTTTTCGCAGGCCGGGAATCGGCATTGAATTTGAAGGGTATGAAATCGCCGAGTCTTCGGGAAACAATGACACCATATCAATATCCAGCGTGCCCGGACTTGTCACTATAAAATTCAATGTTGCCTTTTTGTCTGTATCCAACGCCTCCATCACGAAGGGACATCTTTTCCAGTCGCCTTTTATGCCTCCGAAGCGACCTTCGGTAATTTTTCTGCCGTCTTCGGCGATTACTTCGACCGTGAATGTCATCTCGTCCGAGAGGCTCCGTGCATAAACTGAAAACCAGTACCTCTTGCCCTTTTGAAGGCCCATGCCGCGAAAGCCCTCGTTGGTGACTCCGAAACCTTTGCCGGGCTTTTTAACCTCGATGCGCAGGTAATGCGCATTGCCCGGCTCGCCGTACGTTTTGCCCGTAATAAACGGCTCATCGTCCCGGACCGACAAAGTGCCTTCGGCGTCTTCTCTTTTGAGCTCGGTCCAGCCCATAAGGCTATCGGGAAACTCGAACGAGCGGTTCTTGACTAATTCCGAATACAAACCGCCGTCGGCGCCGAAGTTGATGTCCTCGAAGAATATGCCGTACATGGTCGGGCTGATTTGGACGCCCGGCTTGCCGGCGTTGATGGTTATTTTGGTTTGTGCCGATGCAATCGAAATGCCTGCCAGAATCGAACATATAAAAATAAATGCGGCGTTTTTTGCGGTATGTGTCTTGAACATAATTTGCTCCTGAAAAAAAGTTTATAAAAATTCACGCTTGTTAAAAAATACCGCAATATATTAAGAAATGTTTTGGTTTGACGCAAATAGAATATTTAACGGGTGAAAAACGGTGTCAGGTACATTTTTTAAGGATACGCACGCCTGTCCGAGGCCGAGCCGCTTATGAAAAGGGCATTGAAAATCTTCGAAGATAGTTTATGCCCGAATCATACAAGCACCAAAATTGTTCGAGACAATCTTGAAATCATTCTTAAGAAATTGAAAACAAATAACTAACTCAAAGTAACCGGATTACCATAAAATATCGTAGTAAGTAAGTATATAGCACTTATTTATCATAGGTTGTCATTCCTGAGAAAGCAGGAATACACTGTTTCAATATTATCAATGGATACCCGCCTTAGCGAGTATGACAGTATGAATCGATCAGTTTAAGAAACGAAAGATTTTATCTCATTCTGCAAATCACGAACTGCTAACCACGAGCCACAAAAAAACCCAACTTTTTCTGCAAAATATTGAATATTTTTCTTGAACTTCCGCCGGAAGTATGTAAGATAGTTACTGAACTAAGGATAGTTCGCAGGGGGCAGGAAATACAAATCAGTAAAAGGGTAAATCAGTTGATCGGTAAATCGGTATATGAGTAAAAGGGTAAATGAGGAAAAGTATGCACTCATCAACGCATATACTCATCAACCCATAAACCCATTAACTCATCAGCCCATAAACTCATAAACTCATCAACCCATAAACTCATCAACCCATAAACCCATAATTGGAGGGGAAAAACATGTCAACACAAGCACAAATTAACGCCAACCGTCAAAATGCGCAAAAATCGACCGGGCCGAAAACCGCCGCGGGAAAAGCGGTATCAGCTAAAAACGCCGTTAAACACGGCCTTTTCGCAGAAGAAGCCGTCATAACAGGCGAAAATCCGGCAGATTTCAACAATCTGCGGCAGGAGCTTCTTGCGGAG